>NZ_JABXHF010000038.1:0-39071 GCF_013393565.1 Virgibacillus sp. | reverse complement strand
ATACTTTTTTTATATTTTCCATAGATAATTTGCCTTCTATATTTTGGTGCAAAAACTAAATGATACTTACATCTCCACTGCGTATGTGCTAAACTATTCTTGTCCTTCATTGGACATGCCTCCTTCTATGGTGAGATTTGGTGGTCGGGAAACCAACCTTATCTTACCATGAAGAGAGGCTTTTTTGACCCCACGCTAGAAGCTTTCTGGAACCCCTGGCATAGCCAGGGGTTTTCTAAGACCATAAAAATATCCCCTTGAAGAATTTTATCTTCAGAGGGGATGATTAATTAAAAAGGAACTAAACTTATGGTGAAAATTTCCATGTACTTATCGATTTCAATTCTTTATTTTCAATTGATTATTCATAAAGAAATATTCCCATGTTTCTTTTTAGGTCTTTCTTCCTGCTTATTTTCTAGCATCTCTAAAGACTGTAATAACTTTATACGTGTTTCTCTCGGGTCGATAACTGTATCAACCATTCCAAGACCAGCAGCAATATAAGGATTTGTAAACTTTTTACGAAACATATCAATTTTCTCTCTTCTCGTTTGAGACGGGTGCTCGCTCATGCTAATTTCCTTTTGATAAATGATATTCGCTGCTCCTTCAGGTCCCATGACAGCAATTTCAGCATTAGGCCATGCATATACTAAATCTGCACCAATTGATTTGCTGTTTAAAGCTACATATGCACCTCCATATGCTTTTCTCATAATGACAGTAATTTTTGGAACCGTAGCTTCTGAATACGCGTATAGAATTTTAGCCCCATGTCTAATGATACCGCCATATTCTTGCTTGATTCCAGGAAGGAAACCTGTAACATCTTCTAAAGTAATAACCGGAATATTAAAACAATCACAAAAGCGAATAAAGCGACTAGCTTTGTCTGAAGAATCAATATCTAATCCACCTGCCATATATTTGGGCTGATTACATACAAGACCAATACTTCTACCTCCTATACGAGCAAACCCAACTACTATATTTTTAGCAAATCCAGCATGAATTTCAAAAAAACTACTTTCATCGACTACCTCTTTAATCACTTTTTTGACATCATAGGGTCTTATAGAATCAAATGGTACAATATCTGCTAAAGCAGGTCTCTCTTCATTGATCATCATTTCATAAGCATATGTCGTTGGAAATTCAGTATAATTTGAGGGTAAATAATTTAATAATTCTTTGACCATATCTAGTGCTTCTTCTTCTGTCTTAGCCTGCATATGAGCACTACCACTTTTCGAATTGTGGACATGTGCTCCTCCTAATTCTTCTACTGATATATTCTCTCCAGTTACAGCTTCTATCACCTTTGGACCGGTAATAAACATTTGAGAGCTTTTCTCCACCATGACGACAAAATCTGTGAGTGCTGGTGAATAGACAGCTCCACCAGCACTAGGGCCCATAATGACAGAAATTTGCGGAATGACACCAGAATATATAACGTTTCGGTAAAATACTTGTCCGTATCCATCCAATGAAGAAACACCTTCTTGGATACGTGCACCACCAGAATCATTTAAACCAATAAAAGGAACTTTATTCTTAGCTGCCAAGTCCATTACTTTAGCAATTTTCAGACCATGCACTTCGCCCAACGTTCCACCATAAACAGTGAAATCCTGCGCAAATAAATATACTTTTTTCCCATTTATTTTTCCAAATCCAGTCACTACCCCTTCACCATTGTACATATCTTCATCGTAAGAAAAAGATCTGCTTTTCATAAAAGGATTCAATTCTACAAACGTCTCTTTATCTAGTAAATAATCAATTCTCTCACGAGCCGTCATCTTTCCTTTAATATGTTGTTTGTCTATTCGTTCTTCACCACCACCAAGCTCCACTTGGTGACGTTTATCGTATAATTCATTAATTTTATCGATAATACTCATCTTTATTCATCCTCCCACAATCATCCAAAATATCTTCCACATGCTCTTGATTTCTTATAATTTCTCATTTAGGGGGAGCGGTTAGAAGTGTGATATATTTTTCCTACCGCACTTCTACTCTTTACGATGATATAAATCAACAAAAACTCCCTTGTGCTTTGAGATGAATAAAGGATGTAAGACTATTCATTATGCCTTTGTTTGCTATCCTGTCAATGGTTAAGATCACCTTTCTATACCTTTTTCATCCTCTTATTACTGTCAACCACTTAACCCAATATGGTAAACACCTTCCCTTTTTCAATAAAGAGAATCCTCAATCAGTAAGGGCTTACACCTCACTAATTATTTTGGTTTCACACTAGATAGCGAAAAGAGCCACTTTTAGTATTTTGTAGCTTCAAACGTAATAATTTGAGAGGCTTTCGTTGGATATTGATTATATTTATAGTCTGAAGAAATCACTATCGATGTAAATCCTATTTTTTCTAATATCAATCGAAATTCTTCCACTCCATACCACTTTAATGGAAATATTTCAAGTTCAGAATCTATTAACTTTCCTTGTCTCCATTTTTCATAGCGATTATGATAGACAGCAAATTGATTGATTTGGTCAATTTTAACCAATGTTTCCTCTAACATAATTGTATCTCCTTGTGGATTGGTAAATCCTCGTTTTGATACAAAACCTTCTTTGGTGTTTTCGGGTAGAAAAATATCTAAAATTAATCTTCCATTTTTCTCTAAGTGTTCATAAAAACATTTCAAAGAGCTAATTGCCTCTTCTAATTGATGCAAAAGTAAAAATGAACCCGTTGGTACAATAATAGCCTCATACTTTTGATTAATAGTGAAATTGGACATATCTTGTTTATAACAGCTAGTATGAATACCTCTTTCATTGCAATTTTTGTTGAATAATTCCAACATATTATTTGAAGAATCTATCCCCTCTATATCTAAACCGTTTTCTAGTAAAGGAATTAATATACGCCCATTTCCAACCGCAGGCTCTAATACTTTCCCTTCTATTCCTTTTAATCGATCTTGGTAGTACTCCAAATCACCGAAAGATTTACCAATGTACTTATCAATTTCATAAACCTCCGAAGATAATTTTCCATATATACTATTCATTCCTATATCCACTCCTTTCACCGTACTCAAAAAATTTAATTAAGCCAAAGTTATCACTAGTAATTTGATGTCATTCGTCATTCGTCATTCGTCCACAATTACTTCATTTGAAAAGCTACCAGCTTTACATTGGATGCGGTCAATTTATGATTTAACGAAGAGGAAAATGCTAAATTTATTATTGGTTTTAGAATTAAACAGGCAGTAAAATCAAAATTGTTTCATTATTAACATCACACCTCAAAAATCAATACGCCCTATAATTTATTAATTGGTCATTTATGACTTATTTGTTATTTTGTTATTAAATTATCCTTTTTACACTTTGCGAATCTTTTTTTTCTGCTGACCAAAGGGTTTTATAAAAAAGTAAGTTTAATTTTTAGACGATATAGCTTGTTGTTTTTGATATTTCTTTTCTTTTAATTGATCTCTTTTTTCTCTTCTATCCTTTATAGTAGAATGTTTTTGATCTTGATTATATTCTAGACGACGATTGGTACGTTTTAAATCTTTTGGAACGAGATTAAATTCTGATTCATTAATCAATGATGATATTCCTATTTTCGATTGATATTCTTCCATATCAGGATAAATTGTTTTAAAATAATCATCTGCTTGCCCGGATACATAATTATTCGGCTCTGGATATGTGGTAATAACACCTTCAAAATTTCGAAGTACTACCTTATCAGCGCTTTGGGAAATAATATAATTAGGTTGGACAACAATTTTACCACCACCACCTGGAGCATCAACGACAAATTTAGGTACTGCATAACCTGACGTATGTCCTTGCAACCCTTCTATTATCTCTAATCCTTTTGAGATAGGCGCTCTAAAATGCCCAATTCCTTCGGATAAATCACATTGATAAATATAGTATGGACGTACTCGCATTTTAACCAGATCGTGATTCAACTTTTTCATAATCGGAACACTGTCATTAATACCCGCCAAAATTACCGCTTGGTTTCCTACTGGAACACCCGCGTTAACAAGCATTTCACATGCGCGCTTAGATTCCTCCGTTATTTCTATTGAACTATTAAAATGAGTATTGAGCCAGATTGGATGGTACTTCTTTAAAATCTCACATAATTCATTCGTAATTCGTTGCGGGAATACTACTGGTGCTCTGGTACCAATACGTATAATTTCTACATGTTTGATAGCTCTGAGATTTTTTATTATATATTCCAATACAGTATCATTAATTAGTAACCCGTCTCCTCCAGATATGAGCACATCGCGAACTTCAGGTGTTTGTCTAATATATTCTATTGCATTATCAAGCAAGTTTTTGGCAATCCCCATTCCAATTTGACCTGAAAAACGCCGTCTTGTACAATACCTACAATACATAGAGCATTGATTAGTTACTAAGAATAATACTCGGTCAGGATATCGGTGTGTTATACCGGGAACTGGAGAATCTTCGTCTTCATCTAAAGGGTCTTCTAAATCGTATTTTGTTTTATAAATCTCTTCAGAAATTGGAACAGATTGCATACGAATCGGACATCGTGGATTATCTGGATTCATTAAAGATGCAAAATATGGTGTAATATTAAGTGGTATAGTCTTAATTGAAATCTTAACCCCCGCTTCTTCTTCTGGGGTTAAATTAATTACTTTTTTAAGATCCTCCAAGGTTTTAATTGTATTTCTTAACTGCCACAGCCAATCATTCCATTGTTCCTCTGTGACATCTTTCCATAGTTCAATATCTTTCCAATTTCTAGCCGGCTTGTATAAATCTGCGTTATTAAACATTTTAATTTCCCTCCGTTTTTGTATTATGCATACTATTTATAGCTAAACTCCTAAACTATTTTATTTTCAATATTTATCATAATATTTAACAAAGTTTCCTTTAATAGATCAGCCGGCTCAGTACTTTCACTTATAAAAAAATGGCCTCCATTAAAATATCGATAACAAAATTCTCCTTGAATCTCCTCGCGCCACTTATAGATCTCTCGTTCATGAACAGCCGTATCATATTTTCCTAACCATAATTCGAATGGAAAAGATGATTTTACTACGCCATCTAAAGTAAATGTATCCAATAAGTGAAAGTCATTTCCAGTAATATTAATAATGGAATGCAATAAAGAATCATCCACATCTACTGGTATTCCTCCTAAAGCTTCTATATCCATTTTCACACTATCTCTTGATCTTACAATAAATGGTTTTTCAGGATGTATCGCATATTCAAGAACTGTTTGAGGAGATTTAGCTGCTGAGATGATAACTTTTTCAATATAATTCTGTTTCTTACTTAAACTACCAGATATAGCATATGAAAAAAGTCCTCCTAAACTATGCCCAAGAAATACGGTTGGCCTGTCCATACAATCTATTACTTTAGGAAGAAAATATGCCATAGCCTCTGAAAAATTAGCAACAAATTTTTGATTCGCCGATATTCCTCTCCCAGGTAACTCAAATAGGTAGGCCTCAACATCTTTAGGTAAAGTTCTCACTAAAGGTATAAATGATAAAGCGGAACCCCCAGCGTGATGAAAACACATTAATTTTACTTTTGCTTTTTTGTTTGGATTAAATATGATATAGCCTTCACGTTGTTCCATCTTCACGTGTTATTACCACCTAATATATACATAGCTTCATCTATTGATACATCACCCTGTTTAACTTTTTCCAATAAGTCGATCTTATTGACAGACTCTGTTTGACCATTGGTTGAAGAATTATTATCAATTCGATACGATAATTGCTCAACAAACCTATCTATGGTTGGGTATCGAAACAAATCTCCAATTACAAATTCATAATCAGGTAATCTCTGCCGCAGCTGGTTAAATAGTTTTAATACAATGAGAGAATGACCTCCTTGATCAAAAAATGTTTTATTCGTAAATACTTTTCTACCTAATACCACTTCCCACTCATTCCTTACAATGTCTTCTATCTCATTAAATACAACCGAAACAACCTTTTGTGATTGATTAACTATTTTTTCTGATTCCTCCATGAGTAGTGGACGGTCAATTTTCCCATTGGAATTGCGTGGGAGACAATTAAGTAGCACAATAAAACGAGGAATCGCATAATAAGGGATTCTATTACTAATCTTTTCTCGAATCACATCTTCAGAATCCTCTGTCCCACTTAGAAAAACTACTAATTCCTTCTCCCCCTCCATTGATGAATATGTGACAAAACATTCCATACCTGTCTCCAAACTTAGGAAAGCATTTTCTATTTCTCCTAATTCCACTCTAAATCCACGTATCTTAACTTGTTGATCTTCCCTTCCATAGAATTCGATCATTCCATTTGTATTTAAACGCACGTTATCTCCGGTCATAAAATACTTTATATGGTTATGTTCATAAATCTTTGACGTATCCATACTATCCATAGTTACATATCCATTCATAACTTGATCACCACCAATATGTAACTCCCCTATCATCCCTGGTGCTACTGAATTTCCTGTTTCATCTACAATTCGTAATAATGTCCCTGGCAAAGGCTGACCAATTGGACACATACCTGAAACGGACAATTGGTCCATATTATCATTGCAGTGGTAGACAACAGATTCAATTGTACATTCACTCAATCCATATCCATTATAAAAATCCACACCTTTCCAAAGCATGTTACAAATCTCATTTTTCTCTTCAAGACGAAAAACATCAGATCCTACTACTATCGTTTTCAAATGTTCTAGTATCAGATTTTTATCATACAAATACTTTATGAATTCCCTGATTAAGTGAGGTGTTGACTCAACAAAAGATATTTTATATTCTTTAGAAAGAACATATAAATAATCCATATCCACTCTTCTATTCTCATCACATACGATTAGTGAACCTCCAGTGGACCATGCCTTAAGTAAATCACCCAAATAAACATCGGAAGTCCAGCTTCCGAGTTGTAGAATATGTTGGTTCTCTTTAAAACAATAGAATTTTTTCCAACTTTCGATAATTTGAAAAACACCTTTTATTCCTAAGGAGACAAGTTTTGGTTTGCCTGTACTCCCAGAAGTGGAGATAAAATATGCTAAGTCCTCTTCCTTAAATGCATAGGAATTTAATTCCAATTCATTCTGACATACATTGTCTTTTAAAAGCCCTTTCATTTCCTCTAGGTTTAAAATAATTTTGGGATTTAATACTTTTATTATTTGATCATTTCTTGTTTTTGGTACGCGTCTATCTAAGTTGCACCACCTAGCACCAATTCTCCAGCAAGCGAACATACCAATTGCAACTTCAATACCTTTTTCTCCATTCAGGGCAACTGTGTCCCCACTTTTAACATCTTGTTGTGATAAATAATTCGACACCTGTTCTATATAGGTTCTTACTTGCTTATAAGATAACTCCGTTTTTCCATCGGACAGTGCTAATTTATCACTCGACCAATCGACCATAGAATCAATTGAATAGGTAATTTGATTTATCGGTAATTCATTTTCTAAGAAGATTTTCAATTTTTCATTTTCCAAGGTAGTTAAATTAAATTCTTTTATCAATTTATCTCCATAAACTTCTATTTCTTCAAATATATGTTCTAATGATTCAATAAGCTCTAGTAAATCTTGTTTCTGATATTTACTAGCATCCCAACCTAATCTCAATTCACCGTTATCACGGTTTAAGCTGATGGTTAAAGACAAAGGATCAGAACTCGTTCCTTTTTGATGAACTAGTTCAGCGTCTTCAAAGTGTAAGCCACCTTGATAATTTTGGAATATAACAGAAGACTTAAACAGTTCGGTGTCTCCCGGTAAATTGCTTAGTTGCAAAAGCTTAGAATACGGAACCCCGCTATACTCCGATACATCTTGAATCGTATCCATGGTATTTAAGAAATACTCTTTAATAGAGATATCAGGTTTCAAATCTAGCTTTACTGGTAACGTATTAATTAGCATTCCGTTCATTTCATGCGACTCTCTTAATTGATACGGCCTTAAAGCAAATGTAGAACCAACAAAAAGTTGGTTCGTTAGTTGATATCTATTTAGTAATAAGCCCCAAAAAGACATCACAATACTCGATACAGTAACTTTATTTTGAACACTGTACGAATGAATATTTCTGCAAGCCTTTTGACTTAATTTTCTATCAAATATTTCGAATTTTTCTTCCTTACTTTCAGAAGAGGAACATTCAAAAGATAGCCGCTCTGCCGCTTTTGCTTCACGTAATACATTCAACCAATAGGCTTCACTCTGTTCTTTATAATCCGATTGCTGCATAAATTCTATATATGCTTCAACATCAGGTCGTTCCTTTAACATGTAGTAGTCGTGATTTAGAACATTAAAAAAGTCATCTAAAATTTGCGACATAGACCATCCATCAACAAGAATATGGTGATGTAGCCAAACTAATAAGTGCTTGCCATCCTTCCAATGTTCAACCATATACAATTTTTGTAATGTATCTAAGGATGATTGTTGAAAAGTTTGTAATTCATGATTCAACCAATTTTCAAAGCTTCCACATGCTCTAATTAACTGTTCATAATGAATTGTAGTAATAGATGCCACACAAGTGCTATTAATAACTTGCATAGGTTCAGAACCATTATTCCAATCTATCTTCGTTCTTAAAGCAGGATTTGCCTTTATTACTTTTGTCCATGAATTAGTTACATCATCTTCCGTATGATAACTTGGAATCTCATAGGAAACAACTTGCCAATAGGCCTCAGAAGAAGGATTCTTTAAGTTTTCCATTAACATAACAGTCTGTAAAGGAGTAAGTGGAAGCTTCTTTATGTTCTGATTCATTCTATCAACCTACCTTTATTTATTTTAAAATAGCAGTTAACTCTAATATAGTCGGATATTTAAGAAAATCCCTTGGAGTAAGGTTAACTCCTTCTGCACGTAATTTCGAAACAATTTGTAAAGATTTAATAGAATCTCCTCCTAGCTCAAAGAAGTTATCACCCAAACCAACTCTATTTATTTTTAAAACATCACTCCATACCTTTACAATGGATTTCTGAAGTTCTGTCTTGGCTTCAATAAAATTAGATTCCACTTTCTTATTTAGATATTCATACGCCATTTCACCTAATCGTTTTCTATCTCTTTTCCCGTTTTGTGTAATAGGTAGATCAGATAATTCAATAAATGCTGATGGAATGTACGATACAGGGAGATTATTCGATACCTGCTTTTTCACTTCAATATCGTTAGCTTCATGTTCATTTACAGAGGTGTAGAAGCAAACTAATTGTTTTTCCCTCATCCCTTCAGCTAAAACGACTGTGGCATCTTTCACGTTTGCCAAATTCATTACACATCTTTCAATTTCTTCCGTTTCGATGCGAATTCCATTCACCTTCACTTGATCATCTTTTCTTCCAAGAAAGTCGATACTTCCATTACTCGTAATCCTTACTAAATCACCTGTTTTATAAAAGCGTTGTGAATCTTTTATAATGAAAGACTTCTGTGTTTCATTCTCATCTTTAAAATACCCTAACGCCAAAGATGGCCCACCAATTAATAATTCTCCAGGATAACCTATTGGTACTGGATTTTCATCCTCATCGATAACTTGTAAAGAAACATATGGAAGAGGTTTCCCAATATTGTAGTTTCCATTACTGACTTCCTGTACAGTTACTTCAATACCTGTTTCAGTAGGTCCGTATAAATTTAAAATGTTTGTATTGGGCAAGATTTCTTGTATCTTTTTGGCTAGTTGTTTTGACAATGCTTCACCGCTTAAATGCAAGTATTTTAATGAGAGTGTATCCGTACTTAGTTCTTCAAAATAATCTAACACTCGTTGAAAAACAGATGGGACAAAATGACAATAATTTATGGATTTATTTTTAATAAACTCATATATTTTCTCAGGATCCTTATGCAAATCATTTGCTCCGATAACTAAAGTAGCACCAACAGAGAGTGTATAAAATATTTCCCATATTGATACGTCAAATGTATAAGGCGTTTTAAATAAAATTCGATTATTCGGCTTCAAGTGTTGTTGATTTTTTTGCCATAACACTCGAAGACTTGCCCCTAGGTGAGGACATAACACCCCTTTTGGGTTTCCAGTCGAGCCTGATGTGAACATCAAATAAGCTGGATCTTCTGTTTTAATGTGTTCCATTTTGAATATAGGTAGTTGCTGACATGTTTCCATATCATTTGTATAGATTAGTTCCCATCTTCCCGTGCTTATATAATCAACTTTTTTGTTAGATATTAAAACTCGAGGTTCTATTCTGTTTAATATATTTTTTATTCTTTCTTTTGGATGCTCCACATCTAAAGGAACATAGATTGCACCTATTTTTAAAATCCCTAAAATAACAACAAGCAGTTCCTTATTTCGCACCATGAAAACAGGAACATAATCCCCCTTTCTGATACCTTTGGAATGCAGTAATGAAGCAAATCGGTTTGCATGTTGATTTAATTCTCCATACGTAAATGCACTTGTATGATCTTCAACAGCAATAAAGTCTTTATGCTTTGCGACAGAATCCTCGAATAATTGGTGTAGTGGTTTACTTTCTTTCATCAAATTGTAATATTCCTGTGCCTCTATGACAGATGTCTTCTTAAAAGCACTCTGCCACTGTTGATCAGGGTAACGCACAAGAGAATCCATTAGATTAAAATAGCTATCCGTTAGTAATTTAATTTCTGATGTGTCAAAGTTGGCATATGAGAACTCAACATGCCCCTCTATTTCTTCATCTTGCACATGAAAAAAACCGCTAATTGGGAATCTAGCTCCACCTGTATCTTGCTCAATGAACTCTGCTCGTTTATTTTCTAACTCTACATCTAAATGGATTTTTTCACTAAATGTATTATTAACGATATCAAATTGCTTCCTATTTTCTGTTAGTGAAGCAATATCAACAATGGAAAAATCCCCATGTTCCATATGTTCCTGCATCAATTCATTTACCTCAGTTAATAAATCGATGAATGTTTTTTCTTTTGAGATAGTAATTGTAACCGGTATTAAATTAACAAACATCCCTACCTTGGAAAAATCAATATCCCCCCTACCATGATAAGGAATTCCAATTGTGATAGTTTCTTGTCTAAAGTATTTTGTTAGATTAATAGCCCAACCCGTTAATAAAATAATAAACTTACTTATTTTATGCTTTTTCGCCAATTGATCTATTGATTTGCCGACACTTAATCTACTTTTACATTCGTATATTTCCCCTTTAGCTAATAAAGATTCGGCATTTTCCTTCATTGATACCTGCGCTAAATGAAATTGGCCTGCCTTTTCCTTCCAATATGTTGACAGTTGTTCTTCACTAGAAGCTATATACTCGGTACTATATATGTTCTCTTTTGTACTAGTATTCAAGCTTCTATTGTTGTATGCAGTAGAAATGTCACGTAATATTTTTTGTAAAGACAATCCATCGCATACAATATGATGCGTAGCTAGTACAAAAACAGTCCCATCATTATTCGTTTGAATTAATGCACCTCTAATGAGCAAATCTTTCTCCAAATCAAAGTTCGTATTGTAAATGGAATTAGCATGAATTAGTGCCTCTTCTTTGGAATCAACCTTCATTTGATAGAACCATTCCGTAGTATCAAATTTTCTTTGATATTTTCTCTCAATTTCGCCTCTTGCATTTTCCCGAAATATAGTAGAAAACGTTGGTTCACGTTCAATAATAGTAACAATTATTTCCGACAATAAAGGAATATCTATCGTATCTTTTAGATGAAAAGTGGCTCCAATATTATAAAAAGTGTTATTCTCATTTGTTTTCCATAAATACCATAATCCTTTTTTCATGCTTGTTACTCGAATCCATTCATCTCTATTTATGACTGGAGATTCCTTACGTTGTCCACCTATTGTATTTTGCAAAGGTTTCATAATTTGATGATATACATTTATTGGTGTTCTAACCTTTTGAATAAAATGAGGGGAACATTTCACCCTAAACAAATTTGACAAGGTTGCAGCTATTCGAGCAGCGTCCATCGAATTTCCGCCCATTTCAAATATATCTGTATTAGGATAACATTGAATTTGTAGGACATCAGAGTAAACCTTTGTAATTTGAGTCATCATGCTATCATTAACATCTTCCAAATAAGTGTTATTTTTCAAATTTTGTTTATTTTGTAAATGTTCCTCATGTAAAACAGTTAACCTTTTTCTGTCTATTTTCCCGTTATCCGTTAACGGGATTTGATCATGATAAAGTATTTGAATTGGGACTAAACTTTTTGTAAGTTTTTTACTTATGTATGCTTTTATTTCTTCTTCTATAAACATCGAATTCTTCTCTAATACAACAGAAGCTACAATCAATTTCTTTGAATGAAATTCTATTGGTAACACAATAGCATGTAAAACTTTTGCATGTGTTTGTAATACTTTTTCAATCTCACCTAACTCAATTCTGACCCCGTTAATACTCACCTGAAAATCTTTCCTACCATGAAAATAAAAATTTCCATCTTTACCTTTACTGACAATGTCACCTGTATTATAGGCTCTGATTAATTCCCCTCTAACCTTTATTTTTCTGAACTTTTTATCAGTTTCTATTTTAGTGTTTAAGTATCCCCTTGCTAATGCAACGCCAGAAAGCCAAAGTGTTCCTTGTTCTCCAACTTCTGAAATTTCATTCCCGTGTTCATCTAGGATAAAACAATCCATATAAGGTAGTGGCTTTCCAATATGAGGAAATTCATTACCTCCGTCTCTCTTTGGTTGAATGGTACCAGATGTACTGACAACAGTTGCTTCACTTGGCCCGTAATTATTAACTAAATTAAACGGAACACTATCTAATGGGAATTTTGTTAATTTATCTCCCCCTACTAGCATGTGTTTCAATGTAGTTTCATGATTTTTCCAAGGCAAATCTAGCAATCTTTCAGCAATAGGAGTAGAAACAAAAGAATGTGTTACCTTATGTATTGCCCATTCTTTTTGTAATTCATTTGGAAGTAATCTTTGTGCATCTGATGTAATATGAATGGAAGCTTTTGCACCAATAGCGCTCCAGATTTCCCATATAGACGCATCAAATCCCGGGGAAGCTGTTAATGACACAATTGAATCGGAGCCTACTTGAAAGGTTTTAGTATGCCATTCAATTAGTTTCATTAAGGACTTCCATTCTACAATTACACCCTTAGGTTTACCCGTTGTCCCTGAAGTAAAGACAATATATGCAGCTGCATTTAATGAAAAATTCTCATTCCCACTTAATTGAAATGCATCCGATCCATCTAACATTTCTAATTCATCGTCCAAATAAATAATTTTGCTCTTATCATTCAAGGACTGATTGGTATGGACCAAGATCACATTAGGATTCGTTTCTTCAATAATTGTATTTAGCCGTTCCTCAGGTGTATCTGGATCGATGGATACAATTACTCCTCCTGCTAAAAATGTCGCATAGTGTGCAACAAAGAGTGCAGGTGATCTCCTCAACATGATTAGCACCTTTTGCTCTTTTTTATGTTCTATCCCTTGCTCTCTAAAAAGTATTGCAAGCTGAAATGCTTTTTTCTCTAAATCTTTTAATAAATATTTCGTTTTATTAAACCATAAGCATTGTTTCTCATAATAATTTTGCTCCACTTTTACCATTTCTTCACAAAACATTTTCTACCCCCTTATTAAATATATAGTTTATGAATTCTTGCAAGGATATTTTTATCCCTAATAGATGATTTTAATAGGTCCACTGTTTCTTCCCTATTAAAGCCCTTATTAAATAGAATAGAAAAGAACTGGTTAGATAATTTTTTCGAATAAATAGAATCAATTTGAGGTCGATTATTTTTCTTTAATTTCCCTAACTCCTGCCTCAATTCTATGAATGGGGCATGTATTTTTTTTTCAAATTTCGACTGCTCTATCTTTATTTTAATAGGGGTCCCAACTATGATTCTTAAACTAGCTTGTAAGAACGAAATAATATCGTTCATAGAGTAGGATTGCGTTTCTGAATGAAATAAGGTATGATACCCATTTATTTCGTTGTAAGGGGAAACAAACACATTTGGATATTCAGCTTCAATGATCTTGGTTAATACAGTTTTAGGGCCAATTTCTATAAAATGACGAACACCTTCACGAATCAATTCATCCATAACTACAGGCCATTGCACACCTTCTGTTAATTGCTCGCTTAATTGATTAACAATGTCGTTTGAATGTATGTAAGGTTCGCCGGTAATACATGAGTATATGGGGTACTTACTATCTTTCTTCTGAATTTTTCTTAATGCTTCACGAAAACCGTCCTTTGCAGGCAGCATTAATTGACTATGCGCAGGTACACTAACATCCAATTTCTTGGTAACAGCACCTTGCCCATTAAGTATTTCAGCCACTCTATACAATGCATCTTGATGACCACTTAACACCAGCTGGTCTTTCATATTATAATTTGCGATAGTTACATGGTTGTTATTTGTACTTACTTCTTTACAAATAGACTCCACTTCAGTGTAATTAAGACCAAAACAAACCATCATTCCTCCATCTGCTCCACATTGGCTCATTAATTTTGCTCTTAATTGTACTAATTTAACTGCTTCTGAGAATGAAATAGCCTCACCGCAAACAGCAGCAGTTAATTCTCCCAAACTATGGCCAGAAAAATAAATTTCCTCAACTTGATTTAACTCTTTAAATATCTCCCAACTTGCAATACTATAAACTAGTATTGCAGGTTGAGTAATATTAGTATCATTTAACTCCCCAGATTTATTTTCACATGCTACTAAAAGATTATAACCAAGTATCTCACTAGCTTCGTCATATAATCTTCTAGCAATCTTATGATTTTCATATAAAAACCTTCCCATGTTAGTGTATTGAGATCCTTGTCCAGGAAATACGATTGCTGTTTTCAATTTTTTTCACTCCTTCATTTCCTATTTAATAAATGAAGTGCTTCCTCTGAGGAAATGTCATCATTTGTTAGAGCTTCAAGTATATCGTCTAATTCATCTTTATCAGTACCGTTGAAGAAACGGTCACAATAGGATAGCTGATTTTCAAAAGTAGGGTTACTATACAAATCAGGCACCTCAAAATTTATTCCTTTGAAATTCTGATTCATAAGTTGCACAAATCTCAAGGCACTGAGTGAACTCCCTCCGCTACTAAAGAAATTATCACTTTCTCCAACATCAACTACTCCCAAGACTTTATCCCAAATATCATATAATATTAATTCGATCTCTTCCTTATTTAATTCTTTCTGTATACTTTCGTCCTCTATTTGAACATCCATATTCACCTTTTGCTTGTCGTAATGATAATCATCGACTTCTTTCCAAAACGTTTCTCCAAACGGAATCTTTAACACTGGTTTCAAATAATGAACTTGCTCTAAATCAAATTTTGAAACCAAGCTCCATTGGTAACCATTCTGAAAAAAACACTTTAGTGCATTCTGGAATTCAACAAAATCTATTGGAGGAATTGCTGTATCATTTCCAAAATCTTTCTTATCATCTAAAATCAATGTAAGATTAATTGTATTACCGTTAATCCCTTTATGGTTTAAATAACCTGCCATAGAGTCCAAATATTGATTTACAGCACAACATTCACTCGCCGATTTAGTACCCATTAAAGAAGAAATGGATGAGAATAAAATAAAGAAATCCAATGTATTCGTATCTAACTCTCTTTCAATAAAATGAGTGCTCAAAACTCTATTGTAAATCCCTTTTTTGAACTGATTAATATTTAGCTCCTTTATCCATAAATGGTATAGCTGCTTCGCTAACATAAAAGCTCCGTTAATATCTCCGTATTTATTTTTAATTATTGTAAATGTATTCTTAACGGCAAGTTCGTCTGTAACATCACATTTCATTATATTTACTTTGGAACCATTTTGCTCAATCGATCGGATCATCTTTATTTTATAAATGAGCATTTCATCATCCGCATTATTTCTATTAATAATTTCATCCCATTCAGAACGGTTAGGCAGTAAATTTCTAGCTAACAAAATAATATTCACTTTATTTTTTTCACTCAAAAAGCTTCCTAGCTGTACTCCTAAATAACCAGTACCTCCTGCAATGACATAGTTCCCGTTTTCTCTCAATGTAATTGGATTAGCCTTTATATTCTCACGTTGTCTTTCAATTACTTTCGTATATCTTTGATTTGTTCGATAAGCTATTAACTCTGGTCTTACTTCTTTTGGTGTACGTAATTCCTCTACTAACTGTTTAGCGATTTCTATAGGATCTCCTTTTAAATCATGATCAATTAGGAAGGAACTAATAGTTGGCTGTTCCTGTGAAATTACTTTCGCTAAACCAAATAATGTAACCCTTGCTGGAATAACTTCTTCATTTTCATTCACTTGTTCAGTGAAGGAAGAAAGTGTATTAATTTGGATTGGATGCGTAACATCAAACCTAAATAAAATCTTTGTTAGATTGAAAAGAGAAAATACTCCCTCCTCTTGCGTTAACTCTATATCTTCTTTATCATTCATTGTTTTATCAAATGGTTTTAAAGTAAAACCATGAACTATTCCCTTTAATTCTTTGAGTACGTCTGCACCTATATCCTCAAATAGATGCTGAAAGTCATCTTCTGATTGAATATTAATACCATATTGAGCAGATGATTTTTTCCTGAAATTATTATCTTTATTAATTTCGATAACTTCTGCCCCATTTTCTATAAGGATATTCTTTAATTCAAGAAGAATTGGATCATTTTCATTCATTAAAATTAACCATTTTCCATTTATGTTTACATTATCTCTTCCTGAATCAAGGTAATGGTAAATCCACTTCTTCTCATAAAATAATTCTTTCGTCTGTTCCTGCAAAACCTCTTTATCTGCTGGCCAAATCCGTTTTGTATTGAAAATACTTACTGGCAATGGAGCTATTTTTTGGTGCGTAAAAAGTTCTTTACATATATCATCCACACAATCTCCATCAAGGTATTTCTTCACTAATCCTGTATACGAATCTTCTTGCTGAAGAAAGTGATCCAGGTTCCTGATGCTTTCTAACTGGGTCTCTTCTTCGTCAGCTAAGAAGATTCCCTGTTGATAAAAGTTAAGAGGGACTTTCTCAAAGGTTCTAACATGTAGTACCCTTCCAATTTTCTCTATTAGATCTTCAATCCCTTTTGCAAAAATACATACCCTTGATTTCTCATGATTTCTACAATTATTGAGCGTATAAGCTAAACTTCCTATGGCGTAGTGCTTATTATTTTGAAGGTGTTTTGAAAGAACTCCTAATTGCTCCCAAAGTGCACGTCTTGTTTTACTAGAGATTAATAAAGGTAATTCTTGTTCAACTTGAATATCCTGACGAAGGTCGTCATCCCTATACTCTTCTATTACAACATGAACATTCGTTCCACTTATTCCAATCGAATTAACACCCGCTCTTAATATACCTGCCTCTGAAATAACTTGATTATCAGCACTCACTTTAAAAGCTGTTTTATTTAAGTCAATCTTTGGATTCACTTCTTTAAAATGATTCACCCCTGGTATCATCCGTTTTTCAATAGAAAGTGCAGCTTTAATTAGTCCAGAAATTCCGGCTGCATCGCCCATATGACCGAAATTAGATTTTATAGAACCTAAGTAGCAATCTTTCTTCTTTTTCGCCCTCTTTGTATATGCTTTATTTAACCCCTCAACTTCTATTAAATCACCCACTTGTGTACCAGCTCCATGTGCTTCCACAAAGTTAATTTGGTCAAATGTTAATCCTGCTTCATCCAAAGCAGCAACTATGGCTTTTGACTGCGCATCTGGATTAGGTACTTGCATACCGTTTGACATGCCATCACTACTAACACTAGAGCCTTTTATTACACTATGAATATGGTTTCCTTCACGAATCGCATCAGATAACCTCTTTACTACAACAACAGCAATACCCTCGCCCCCAATAATTCCATCCGCGTCCTTATCGAAAGGTTTACAGCGATAGTTATTACTTCTGACCACATAATCAGGGGCTTCCTTTTCCCAATAAGGAAATAAGTCTAAATTAACACCACTTACTACTGCTAAATCACAATCTCCTTGTCGCAAGGCATTTTTGGCCGTGTGAATTGCCGTTAAAGAAGAGGAGCATGTTGTATTGACTGCCATAACTGGTCCCCTTAAATCTAGGGCATATGACAGATGATAACCAAGATTTGCTGGGATATTGGATAAAAATGCACGTTCATCAACATCGTTGAACAGTCGTAAATAGTCAAAAGCAGGGTGCGGGGTATGTGCAACGTATACTCCTGTATTGGAACCTTTTAAATCCTCTTCTCCATACCCTGCTCTTTTAAGGGACTCTATTGCAGTTTGTAAAAATAACCGCTCGGATGGTCCCATAAATTTAGCCTCGTGCTCACTCAAATCAAAATAGTCAGGGTCAAACTGCTCTATATCAGTTAACCAGGATCCATATGACCTGCTGTCTCCCTCGATATCATCAGCTATATGACTATACTTATTTCTAAGCTTTTTGTTTGAGTTCATAACAAGATCAAAGCGTTCTCGGGGAAATTTTGTTATATAATCTTGCTTTTCAGTAAGACCATCCCATAGTTCATCAACATTGTTAGTATTCGGGAATTTTAACGACATTCCGACTATTGCAATTGGTTCAGATTGGAATTGTTCTACTTCATTTAATAAGTCATGTGCTATTTGGGTATCCAGTTTTTCGTCACCCACCAGACTCAGTATTTTCCGTGATATATTACTTTGTTTCAAGGTTATCACTCCCAAAGTTTTAATGATGTTCTTATTAAGGAAATATGTTGCGATTATTCAGTAATATTATTTCTTAAAAGAAAATTCAATCATATAATGCATTACTAATTAATCTGCTAAGACTCCCTCCAATTTAATAAGCTAACATAAAGATACATATATAAAGTGAATCTTCAAATTCTATCATCTTCCACTGATTGTTAGTACTAAAGGATATGACCATAAAGTCCTCTTCCGAAAAGGAATTTAGGTGCTGTTATCTCCCGCTTAGACTTGTTAGCTAACTCCCAATTCTTGAAGTGGGAATCTTACAGCACCTTATATCCTTGATAAAATCTAGAAATTTATATTTGTATTAAACTTTAACATGTACTGCTAGATTCAATGAGACAAATACTATTTTTTATCTCTACACTTCTAAGCTGAAAACGATCCATGGTCATACTCTCTGAACATTCTTTACTCCATCTACAAGTTCATCCATATATTCCCTGAAATTTGCAATTAGCAAATCAACTTCACTTTTACTAATTTTCTTTTGGTCAGCCTCTAGACTTATAGTGAATTGTCCATTTAGCACATAAATGTTTATCTCCAATAAGTAATTCAATTTATTATCTGGATGAATTGCAGGTGCTTGTGGAAGATCTTCCGCATATTTAAACAGTCTTTCTTTTTCGTTCGATATATTGGTATGTGTGCCAATATCATTATCAAACTCACCCAAGTAATTCACCAAAATATTAGAATTTATTTTTTTCAAACTTTCCTTTTCTTGAAACCATCTAGCAACCATATAACTTATACCGCTTCCAGTATTCGCTATTGACTCATTAACAGATTTTAGTAACGATATAGACTCAGAATTAGATGATACAAGAAGTGGATACATCGTTGTAAACCATCCAATCGTGTTACTTAAATCTAAATCTATTTTTGTATCATTACGACCATGTCCTTCAAAATTAAATAATATGTCTCTTTCCCCGAAGACTTTCATAAATGCTTTTGAGAACGCAGTTACTATCATGGCATCTGTACGGAAATCCTCATTTATATTTTTTGCTCCCAGAATTAATGTCGTTTTATCACGATCTATTTTACTAATAGTATGATATCTCTCACTAAAAATATAATCCTCTCTCACTGGAGCTACACATAGAGGGTGCACATGATCAATGTTCAGGTTATCCCAATAGGCCGTATCTTCTTTGCTTAAGTTTATATTCCTTAGGCGATTAACCCAACTAGAAAAAGGCTCTACCAATACACGATTGATATCTTTTCCAGCAAGCATATCGGAGTATGTTCTCTCTAATTCGTCCATTATTACCCTCCAAGAAATACCATCTACAACTAAGTGATGTACGAATAAAGTTAATAATGGCTGAGAATTTGTTAATGAAACGAGTCCTTTTATAGGTAATTCCTTTCCAAATTTGAATTCATGTTGTAAAGTGAATTGCACCTTCTCCATCTCTTTATTCAACTTCTCCTTGGATATTGTTCTAAAATCCTTCAAAACTAATTGAAAATTGTTAGCAAGATCAGGTTCTACAAATGCTCTAGGTTCATGATCAGTCAGGTCGAACCACGTAACTAAACTTTCATTTTTAGAAATGATCCATCTAAAAGCGTTTTGTAAAGTTTCTAGATTAACATCCTTTGGTAATTCTACTGTCATTAGTAAGTTCCAATAGTGTGGGTGTATAAAGGATTGTTCAAAGAACCATTTCTGCATTGGCGCTAGATGAATCTCTTTAGCTTCTATATGTCTGTTCTCGGATTGAAGATACTGCTTGCTAGACTCCTTCGCAATTTCTCGAACAGTCCTTAAGTTGAAGATTTGGTTAATTCGAATAGGGATATTTCTTTCTTTAGCCCTTGATATTAGTCTTAGTGCTTTTATGGAGTCCCCACCAACTCTAAAGAAATCGGAATTAACACCAACCTCTTCATCTCCCAAAATACTTTTCATAATTTCTAACAATTCTTTTTCCAAATTCGTTAACTCTAAATCATGTTCAGTATCATCGGAAAACTTCTTTATTCTAGGTTTAGGTAACGAAGCTCTGTCAACTTTTCCGCTTGTAGTAACTGGAATCGAATCCAATCTTTCATAATGAGATGGCAACAAGGTTTCTGGTATATTTTGTAGAAGTAGTTTATCAATCTCTGTTTGATTGATCTCTCTATTCGTTACAAGATAAGCACATAACCTTTCGTCTTGATTGCTATTCGAATGAAGACGAACAGCAGCATCTTGAACCGTTGGTAAATCACGTAAGTACCTCTCTATTTCCTCTAATTCCACTCGATGTCCGCGTAGCTTGACCATATTATCTTTTCGCCCAAAACAAACCACTTCACCATTTGGCAGGATTTGGCCTATATCGCCTGTTTTATAGATATAACCAGGTTGCAAGTACTCTATTGTATTTGGAACAAATTTTTCTCTAGTTAAATTTCTGTTACCTAAGTAACCTAACGCTACACTTTCCCCAGATAACACGATCTCTCCAATTGCATGAGGTGGAGCTAGATTACCCTGATTATCAACGATATAAATAGATGTATTCTGGATTGGAATCCCGATTGGAATGTAACTAGAGACGAAATCCTCTTTAGTTACTTCATGAATAATCGTACCCACCGTGGCTTCAGTAGGGCCATATTCATTAAATATTCTGGAATTGGGAAATCTAGAATATATTTCTCTGCATAAGGATACATCTAATGCTTCTCCTCCAAGAATAAAGTTCTGTATATCTGGTAATTCCTTTTTATTCTCTATTAGAAGTTTTATTTGCTTAGGCGTTCCTTTAATCGATATCTTTTCCCTAATATTCGTGAGCTTTTCAAACTTTTGGTCAATCTCACCTTCACAAGATATTATTTTTCCGCCAGTAAGTAATGGTAAAAACATCGATGTTATCGTTAAATCAACCGAAATAGATGTAAAGAGTGGCATATTTAATAGTCTTTCATTAGAATAATAACGTTTTGCCCAAGTAAGGTAGTTATTGAGATTTTTCCTTGAGATTACTACCCCTTTAGGTATCCCAGTGCTTCCGGATGTAAATAATACATACGCTGGTTTGCCACTTACTGTCTTATCCAAACTACTAGCATTACTTTCTAGTACAGAGGTTTTTCCTAACATTCTATTTAAGGAATTTCCCTTTACGCCAGTATTTTTCTTTCTAATCTTTATGATCACATCAAATCTATACTGATTAAGTTCATTTGGAATTGTGTAAGTTTTATTTGAACTTATTAATTCCACATCTGCTTCAATATCTTTTACGATATTTTCTAATATAAAATCATTTACAAATAAATCTGTTTCCCAATCTAGCTTTGTGTTCCTATTTGGATGATTTTCTTTATATGTTCTTAATGAACTTAGGAAATCCTTATTTTTATCTAAATGTAGTAGATCTCCTAAAAAAACAAACCCACCTTCTTTTAAGGACTCTACTGCATTTTTTAATACTATTTTCAAGTAATCATAATTTGGAAAACAATGTACAACACTATTGATAATAACAGCGTCTAAATCCTTGCCTTTATAATTAATTTCGTGTGCTTTAGCTACTCGAAAATCTATATGATTAATATCCTCTTCTTTTGCTTTATTCTTATTTCTATTAATAATAGAAGGGGATAAATCTGTTGCTATATATGAATCTACATGTGCAGCTAACGAAAATGTTGTCAACCCTGAACCACAGCCAATTTCAAGTACCTTTGAATGATTTGGTAAGAGATCAAGTATTTTACTCACTGCGTTAGTCACGTATTCATCCATTTCTAAATCACTAAATGGTTCCCCTGTATAACTACTATTCCAGCCACTTGCCCCTATATCGGTCTTTTGTTCCTCGGCAAAAAAGTTCCATAGTGACTCGTCCATCAATTCACTTTTTTCACCTATAGCGGATTCTTCTAGCTTATCTGAGTCAAGGACCTTCACTACTCTTATATCTTTACTTTCATATAAAATTTTGTTAGTTAGAGAGTAGAAATTTTCCACTGTTAAAATACATTCTGCATTTGTTTGCTCAACAATCGATTCAATTTTAGATTTAGGGGTATTAGGAGAAATAGGTACAAAGGTAACATTAGCTAACAAACTTGCTAAAATGCTCATTATTGTGTAACGATTATTATCAGTTATGATCAAAGTACTAGTAATAGGATAATCCATGTTTTGAAGTTCGCTAGCTATTCCCATACTTATATGTAAAAGTTCTTGATAAGATACGGTACCATTCTCATCTTCAATTGCAACATGATTTGGATATTTGTTAGCACTCTCTTGAATCATTTCAATAAAGGAATATTTTGTATGAACCGTTTCTCCAATTATACTGTTTCCATTATCCACAATGTTATGGTCTATTATTTGCTCTCCATTTAGAATATCATCCAATATAGTATGATAATTGTTAATTAATGTATCGATAAATTCATCAGAATATATTTTATCGTAATATTCTATATTACAAATCAATTCACCATCTGGCATTTCTACAAATTCAAATTCTAAATCCCATTTCGTTGTTTTGTGTGCTGTCAGTATTGGTGTTAATTCATAACTATCAAGATGGGTTTCCGTATTCTTGAATTTAAAGTTCTGTAGTGCGACATTTATATTAAAAATTGGCGATCGACTTGCATCTCTTGGTAACTGTAGTTTTTCAACTAATAAATTAAATGGATAATCCTGGTGCTGAAAATCCTCTAGTAAAACTTCTTTTACGCTTGATAAAAGCGTACAAAAATCATCTTTAGAATTATAGTTAACCCTTACCGGAATTGTATTTGTAAATAGACCAACTATTTTCTCCAAAGCTTCGTTAAATCTACCAGAAATTGGAGAACCAATCACCATATCCTCTTGTCCTGTCATACTATTAATTAACTTAAATATACTAGAAACCAATAGCATATAGAGTGTGCTTTCTTCTTTACTAGCATACTCTCGTAATCTTCTTGCCTGACTAGAACTAAAAGAGAACTTTTTTATTTTTCCAGTAAATTCAAAAATATTCGGTCTGATTTTATCCCCTACAATTTCTGTAACGGGAAGATCATCAGTAAATTTATTTAACCAATATTTTTCATGCTCTTCAAAGGTCTCACTTGCTAAAAGTTGATGTTGCCATATCGTGTAATCAATATATGTGTATTCTATTTTCTGTAGTTCATCCATTATTTTATTATCACTATTATATAAAGTGAATAATTCATCTGATAATATAGCTAGCGACCACCCATCCATAATGATATGGTGCATCATAAGTGAGAAAATGGTTTCAGTATCTGAAATTTTATAGACTAATACTCTAATTAGTGGACCCTTTTCCAAGTCATAAGGAGTTTCTTTCCACTTATCAATTTGAGCAAAAGCATTTGCTTCCGCATCGTTATATAATGCAAAGTCTTTAAACTCATATAAATAATTTGGTTTGTCCAATACCTTCTGTTTTGTTTCCGATTCACTTCTTACAAAAATAGTTCTTAGCATTTCGTGCCTTATTGATAATAAATCGAAAGTTTTCTTTAACTTATTATTGTTAATAGGACCAGCTACTTTAAAGACAAATGGCGTATTATACACCATTTTCTGTTCTGTTATTTGATCAATAATACTTAACCTTTTTTGACCATAAGACACAGGGAATAATTTATCCTCATTCACCATCACTTTGGGAATATTTTTCATGGATATAACATCTGTTTTAAAGATTTTCTTCTCTATTTCTGCAAAAGAAGTAAATAAATCTTCCATTTCTACTTCACTATTAAACTTAGATTTTAATCGGGAAATAAATTGTAATCCTGATAGGGAGTTCCCTCCTACAGATATGAAACTATCTTCTTTTTTGATATGTGTAATTTCCAAAATATTTTCAGCTACATGAATAATTTCTTCCAGATTAGACCTTTGGTGAGTATCATGATCGTGTTTATGATTTATTAAATTATTTGTCCAATAAGATTTTTCATAAAAAGAATAGGTCGGTAATGAAACCTTATTTATTGTAATGTTACCAAATTGTTTATGCCAACTACATTTACCTCCGTCTACATAGGACTTTGCTAGTTGAAGTAAATCATCTTCTACGTTTACCTCACATATAATTTTTGTCCAATTTTCAAAGTTGGTAGTTGATAAATCTTTACAAATTTTCACAAATTCTTTTGTATTGCTTGCAATAATAGCTAATCGATGAACATGGTGTTCTCTACCTGTACATAATGTAAAAGCAATGTTCTGTAAATAATACTCAGATTCATCTATAAACGCGTAACGATTAATAATCTTTTCTAATGACTCGGTCGTTTTTGCGGAAATGGGTAATACATATTTTTTATGCCCGTCTGTTATTTGTTGGATGTTATAATCTATGTTAGGTGGCTCCTCTAAAACAATATGAACATTTGTACCATTAAAACCAAAACAACTTATTCCAGTTCTAATTGGAGCTTCATCATATTTATTTTCTCTCAGATAGTAGGGTGTCGTAGGAATAAAAACTGGGGAATCAACAAAATCAATATGTTCATTTGGTTCCAGCATATTAACTGTTGGAGGAACCACACCTCTTTTCATAACGTGAATAGCTTTTATAATGCCGGATAGGCCAGCCGCACCATCTAATAAGTGCCCAATATTACCTTTAACTGATCCAATAGGAATAAATTGTTTACGATCTGTATACCGCTCAATTACTTCTTCGATACCTTTTATTTCAATTGGGTCTCCAAGATATGTACCGGTACCATGTGTTTCAATATAGTCAAGTTGTTCTGGAGTTATCCCTGCTAACTTCCAAGCTTCTTGCAATAAATCAGCATGTGCTTTTGGGTTAGGTGCTGTAATCCCAGCTGAAGTTCCATCATTGTTTACTTTCGATGCAGAGATAACAGCATGAATATGATCCCGATCATCTAACGCTTTATCTAAAGGCTTTAACAGAAGTGATATAACTCCTTCCCCTCTCCCGATTCCATTAGCTGAATTATCAAAAGGCTTGCTCTTTTGTTGTTCGGACATAATACCCGCTGCATTCATAAATAGTTTGTTGCTATTAATTGGAAAAGGAAATATATTTACTCCTCCAACTAAAGCTGTGTCACAATCATTATTCATCAATCCAACGCACGCTTCGTGAATTGCCAACATAGAAGAAGCACATGTAGAATTTATAACATAAGAAGGTCCTTTTAAATCAAAAATATAGGATAATCGAGATGCAATAAATGCAGGGACATTTCCAGGAACACTAAGTGGCGTATATTCTAGGAAGGATTCAGCGTAATTCGTCATTGCCGCAGACAAATACACTCCAGTATTAGATCCCTTCATTCTATCACCAGCATACCCTGCATCTTCAAAACAGTTGTAAGCAATTTGAAGAAACCTTCTTTGTTGAGGATCCATAACTTTTGCCTCAGCTTCTGAGATACCAAAAAATTCAGGTTCAAATTTTTCTATATCATCTAACCAAGCTGCATCCCAAAAAGGTTTTGCGGAAGAGATTTCTAATCTTTCCTGATTATTCTTAATGAAATTATTACATAGGGACTTTCTTGAATCGTTTAATTCCGTTATTTTATCGTCCTGATTCATTAAAACTTCCCAAAAATCATCAAATGTTTTCGCTCCTGGTAATTCAGATGAGATTCCAATAATTGCAACCTTCCTGTCTACATTTTGAACGGTTGTTTCCGATATTTCATTTACAGATTGAATAATTTCTTTAGCAGCATTCTTTGAAATTTCTTTCTCTTTCAGAAGATTTAAGATTAACGGTTTTAATTTGCTCATTCAATGACCTCCTATCATCAAACAAAAAAATTTTCTAGCAAGCCTATATTAACTTCGTTTAGTTGGCACTCTTTTGGAAAAGAATCATCTCTATAACAAACTGATAATTTATAGTTAGCTACAGCATCATATTGTTTAAAATAGTACTGATTATCATCAAAATCTTGTTTAATATATATATCTTCCTTGTATTTCCATATTGAAAACCGATCTAAAGGCAAATTTAACCCTAGTCCCATATTTTTAACAAAAGATTCCTTCAATGTCCATATTTCAAAAAAAGTTTCTTTCCTCTCTGCAGCAGGCGTTCGAAGATAATATTGTATCTCCATGCTTGAAAAAAATGTTAGTACTATATCGTCAAAATCACATCTATTCACTTTTTCTATATCAATTCCTATCCCGTATTCTCCAACTGCCATAACTACCCAATCACCGGAGTGTGAAACATTATAATGAACATGGTGAGAAGAACAAAAAGGTTTACCAAATTCCCCTAACCCAAAAGTTAAATCATTGTAGCTGACATGTAACCTTTTTGACAATATATATCTAACTAACAAATCAGAAATCAATGTTCTATAAGAATCGGATATTCTAGCAAAAGATCTAATTTTTTCTTTTTTATCTAAATCAATAATATTTAATAAACGAGAAAAATTATGTATTTTTTTCGGCAACTTTATTAGATAAATATCTAACATATATCACACCCTACTTTTTAATAACTATTAAAAACTAAAATCAATCCCTTAATATAATAGAACTATAAAAAATTTGTAATTTCCTATATTATAGTATAATCATGCTATGAAAGTAATTTTTTTCCTTTTCATTATCTATGTTTTATTGTATATTGGAAAATAATAAGAAAAAAGTGAAATATGAAATTTTATTTTTCATATTTTGAAGGAGTTTGTTTTCAAATGGAGGTTTTAGAGTATTATATTGATTTAAAATTTAAATATCAACAGGCGGACAAAATACTTATATCCAAACAAGAAATAGCAGATATTCTTTTCTGTTCTTCTAGAAATGCTCACTATATATTGCAAAAATGGATTGAAAAAGGGTATGTTGCTTGGAAAGGTCAACGTGGTCGTGGCAAAAAATCAACCTTAACATTTTTAAAGTCTTTCGACGAAGCAGCACTTCTTCATGTTGAAAATTTGGTTAAAAAGGAGAAAGTGAAAGAAGCAGTAAACTTTGCAATACAAAGTAATTTTTCCTCTAGCCTAAAAGAGAATCTTTTATCTACCATAAAAAATGCATTTGGTATTCAACATATAGAAAAACAAGAGGAAATGAATGATATTTTACATATGCCATTCCAACACAGTATGTATAATATGAACCCTTTTTTTGTAACAATTGCTACAGAGGCTCATATCCTTAATGAGGTCTTTGACACACTGGTTCGTTATAATGCTGTTAGCAAAACGATCGAACCCCATCTTGCACATGGATGGGAAGTTAACGAGGACTACTCCATTTGGACCTTTTATATTCGCAAAGGGGTTCGATTTCATGATGGAAAAACTTTAACTAGTAAAGACGTTCAATGGACATTTCAATCACTTATAAATAGTGGCATAGATATTCCAAATAAATGGTTGTTGGTGGGGATACAAGATATTACGATTCAAAACAAATACATCATCTCATTTCACTTAAAAGATGGGAATCGTGTATTTTCCAATTTTTTAAGTGCTATTTTCACATCCATTATCCCTATAGGATATGATATTAATAACTCCATTCTTATAGGAACCGGACCTTTCAAAATTGACTTTGTTAATGATAAAAAAATTGTTTTAAAGGCTTTTGAATATCATTTTCAAGGAAGACCTTTTTTAGACCAAATTCAAATGTGGAAACTACCTGAAACTAACCTTAATCCATTGAATTTTTTTACCCATGATAATCTAGGAAAAGATAAAACGAAAGGCTTAACTTATACCATTTATGATAATGGAAGTAATTACTTAATATTTAACATGAAAAAGTCAGGTGCCCACCAAAGTTGTTTCTTTAAACAAGCAGTGAGTGAAATGATTGATTCTCGAAAAATGGTACAGGACTTGGGGGGAGCAAGAGAAGCACCTTCCACAAGTTTTATTCCAAGTAAGAGCAATTACAAGAACATGAAGCATTCGACTATGAAGGCAAAACAACTTCTTAATAAATCGAAATACAAAGGTGAAATTATCCATTTAGCTGCATTACGTTTTGAAGATTTTTTAGAGGATGCCAATTGGATGGCACACAAACTAAAGGAGATCGGCATTAAGGTTAAGGTTCACCCAATTGAGTTGGCGGATATCTACAATGAAGACTTCATGTTATCTTTTGATGCCGTTTACACAGGAGAAGGTTTTGAAGATAATATAGAGTTAGCGATTCTAATACTCCTTCGCAATGAATATGGAATTCGTAGATTTCTTAGTCCTTCTCAACTTGACGAATTAGACAAAGGTTTCAATGCCATAATAAAACAGCCCCATTATGAGGGGTTTCTTCTAGCATTTCAAGCAGTTGAAGAAAAATTAAAAGAAGATGGCACCATTATTTTTACCGTTCATGCATCTGAACAGGATACCTTCCAATCAAATTTACAAGGAATTCATATAAGTGGATATGGCTGGCCAATATTTCGGAAGTTATGGTTAAAAAAAGAATAAGTTTATACTTTATAAATAGCTAATAAAATGATTTTCAGAAGAGTTTTTTTGAAAGAAGTTATATAAATTAAGGTAGAGTTAAAGAAGAAATTGTATAATTAATATATGATAACCCTTTAATAATAATTATAGCTAGTAGGTTAGAATATGGACTGCTTTATTTTTTACTGTTGGACTTTTCTCATTTAGAAAAACAAATTCTCTAAAAAATATGAAATATAAAAACATACATTGCACTTTTTCCTTCTTAATTTCCAATATACAATATTAATTGGGGAAGGAGAAGAAAAGCAATGAATTTATCTGATTTTAAACAATTTCATTTGAATATTAAAATTCGCATGGTTGTTTCATTTGTTTCGGATATAGCGGAAATGAGTATATTTCCCTTTATGGCCATTTATTTTTCCAGTAATCTAGGAATGGCTTGGGCTGGAGCAATTTTAACATTGACAACCGTTGTATCGATCATCTTTGGTATGTATGGAGGTTCTTTTGCAGATCGGTTTGGAAGAAAAAAAGTCATGGTAGCAGGAAGTATAATTCAAACAATTTCATTTGTCATTATTGCTCTTGCTAATTCTCCATGGTTTGAATCTGTCTGGCTTACTTTTTTTATGTTTTTTCTATTAAGTATTACCAGCAGATTTATCGATCCTGCCTCAGAAGCACTCCTAATAGACGTTAGTTCAGAGGAAGAACAGCCCTTGATGTATCGATTTGTCTATTGGTCTAGCAATCTTGCATTCTCAATGGGGATCATCCTCGGTGGATTATTCTTCCAAACTCATAAATTTGAGCTATTTTTAGGATTTGCCATCCTCTCAATCTTTACATTCTTGTTAACAGTGGGATGGATTCAAGATGATTATGTGCCAAAAAATGATAAGAAGAATGGTGTTATTTTAGGCTTTATTTCCGATTATATAAAAGTATTAAAAGACGCTCGTTTCATGGTCCTTTGCGTATCAACACTACTCATTCTATCGTTAGAATTTCAGCTATATGGCTTTATCGCTGTTCGTCTAAATGAAGATATTCATACTTCGATTTTCGGAATCATCATTGATGGTCCCAAAATGTTAAGCATTCTAATTGTTACTAATACGATGATTGTAATTTTAGCATCGGGTATAGTTGGAAACATAGCTCAGAAAATAAATATGAATACTACTTTGTTCGTAGGCTTGTTTATGTACGTATTGGGTTACAGCTTCTTAGCATGGAATAACGTGATAGTCCTGTTGACAGTTGCAATCGCAGTAGCTACTGTAGGAGAAATTCTTTTCCAGCCTATTCGTTCAACCTATGTAGCACAATTAGCAAATAAAGATGCAAGAGGCTCTTATATAGCAGTGAGCGGATTATCCATGGATGCAGGACAAATATTAGGTAGTTTAGGCCTAATGATTAGTGCTTTATTATCGAATGCTATGATGACAGCTCTGTTTTTGTTGATAGGCGGCCTTGGGATACTGGGTTTCTTATGGACCGTTCAGGATTATAGATTAAAAACAAAAAAAGATATTGCGTAGAACTTTAAAGACTAGTACAAATTGACATATACAAAAAGTGTTTTTATATTATTTTCTGCCTCTTAGCTAATTAAAATGAAATAAGCTTGAACATACTGAAAACTATGAACAAAGGCGCAAGCGCCCGTTTAGCAACGTAGCGACTAGAACGAATCAACTAAAGTTTTAGGAATCATGCTCCTGCAACAGGAGTGTGCCGGCGCCCTCCGGCAAGCCCGTCTTTAGCCGGCCTTCCTATTTAGACCGAACCGATGATGACTTATCGTAGGGCAATGGAGTGAAGTCGCCTAGTTGTTGGTGCTGGAGCCGGACGGGGCCCATTCGGTTATTTGGTTACGCCATAGCATCAAATTTTATACTTTCTTATCTTTTAAAATAAACTGTTAAGTGGTTCTTAATTACTCTTAAACAAATACAATGACTTAAGAATTTTAATTGGCATTGATACGATCTGCAACTAGTTTTGAAGCATTGACTTTCGGACGCTCTCCCGTACGATAACAACCACTATAAGCTGAAGGTTTAATATAGACAGCAGCAGTATGAAACATTAGACGAAAAACTAAAAGGAAGCAAATATGTTTTAGGACATACTTCATTTATGTAAATTATAGAAGATTTACGACAAGTATTCGGATATGTTTTTTATCTAATTCGTATTACTATCTTTCGTTATTTTCAAAAACAAAGTGATCACCGCCTAAGATAATAATTAATTTGCTATATCTATAGAGTTATCTTGTTCCTTGTCCTTTGTCAGGAATGAAACAATAAGCAACGTTAGAATAGAAATAGGCAATCCGAGAAATACCGGATGTATTCCAAAAGGATGACCTGCAATTTGCCATGTAACCGCAACAACGAGTCCTAACCACATGGATGAAATACCTGCTTGTTTGGTTGCACCTTTCCAAAATAGCCCAAAAACAACAGGTGCCAATAAGCCCGATACCAACATGGCTGTACCAGTTACCCATAGATTTACTATTTGTGGAATATACAGGGAAAGCAATAATGCAAAGACTGAAACTAAAATTACGGATAAGCGACTGTATTTCAATAACTTTGTATCATCCCTATTCTTCATTCTAGGTTTAATTAAATCATTGATAACGGAAGAAGAACTTGCCATAAAAAAGGAATCAGCAGTTGAAATAACGGTTGCCATTAACGCGGTAATCATGATTATAATTATTGGGAAATGAAAAACGTTTGTAATAACTTCATAATAAATTAACGCTGAATTTTCCATATTAAGTTGTAAACCATATTTTCCTAAGACTCCAATAGCAATTACAAATGCTCCAATTAAACAACCAAGGATGATGGAAGCCCAGTATCCACGAAGAGCTACTCTGTCACTACTGGCTGCCCAATACCTTTGCCATAAATCTTGACGAACAAACTGATAACCTCCAATTGTAACAGTATATATTAAAACTTCTGTTGTCGGTATTCCAAAAACATTTAAGTGGTTTCCTTCGTTTATTGCCTGAGCATTTTGTGAAATAGTACTAAAATCTCCTGCAACAATTAAAGTGGCAAAGAATAGTAAGAATACACCAACTGTCTGTATAGTCCCATGAACAGCATCCTGCCATATAACAGATTTTAATCCTCCGTAATATGTCTTGATGGTTAATAGAACCCAACTAATTACAACCCCTGTGGTCATGCTAAGGTCAATCGTCAAATTTAATATAGTGGCAATAGCAGTAAATTGCATACCTGTAATTGCGCAATAGGCAATTAATATACTTATAACAGTAGGAATACGTGCGGATTCACCATATCGAAGTGCTGTAAAGTCACCAATGGTAACCATTCTATGTTTACTTCCTATCTTTCTAATCTTTTTTACTAGAAAGAAGGCCATAAGTATTCCCACTACTAATAAGCTAATGTTCAACCATTGCTGTCCCATCCCTAAAACATATCCATTTTCCATAAAACCGAGTAATGTCGATCCCCCAACAGCCGTCCCAACAAAGGTTAGGATAATAGGAAATAATGATACATTTCTACTTGCCAAATTGTAATCATCATATGTTTTAATCGAATTTTTATTAATGTAAACAGAAAGGGCGAATAAAAAGAAGAAATAAAGAATAACTATGGAACCTAATACCATTTTTTGTTCTTCCGGGAACATTCATGGTCCTACCCTTCTATAGTTTATTTTTTATTGATTGTAGATTAATTTTCCATTTAAAAACGTATATTCCACATTGATATCTATTAGGTTCTCTACATCTATTTCGTACGGATTCTCAGAAACAACAATAATATCTGCTTTTGCGGAAGGTCTAATTACACCAATTAAATGTTCTTCCCCTGAACTATATGCTGCATCGGCTGTGTATGCTTTAATCGCATCGTGTATAGTAATGTTTTGCGTTTCATCAAGTACTTGACCAGATATTGTTTTTCTGTTTACCGCTGCATAAATCCCAGTCCATGGATTGCCACCAGTAACAGGCAAGTCTGAATTTCCTGGTGCAACAATATCATACTCCTTAAAGTAGCGATGAGGATAAACCCGTTTTACTCTTTCTTCTCCAAGGTTTTTCAAATAACTATCACCCAAATAATAAACAAAACCTATGGAGGAAGCAGCTATTAATTCAAGATTCTTCATCCTCCTTAAATGATCATAAGTTGGAAGACCACAATGTTCAATACGATTTCTCATTTTCTTGATATCAACAGATGTACTTGCTCGTTCAAACGCAGTAATAGCTACTTCTATTGCTCTTTCTCCAATTCCATGTATCGCCACTCTTAATCCAGCTTCTAAGGCTTGTTTCACAAAAGGGGAAAAGTGATCTGCATTATCATACAGGATGCCGCGGTTCTCTTCATTTTCATAGGGCATTTCTACTGCTGCCGTTTTCCCCCCTACACTACCATCAAGCATGAACTTCATGCCTTGAACTTTTATCATATCGTCACCCAAACCACTTTGAATACCTAAGGCTAAAACTTCATCAAAATAACCTTGAAATCCATTTTGATCGATCGCCCAAAACCATGGCCTAATTCTTACTTGTAAGTCTTTATTCATATCCATTTCCTGATAAGCCCTAAAGTAGTTAGCCTGTGTACCCATTTCATGGACGGTTGTTATTCCCCATTTAGCAAAATCTTTTTGCGCTAATTTCATTCCTTTTATGATATCTTTCACTTTGTATTGAGGGACAGCTATCATTCCTTGAGCCTTTTCTTGAACCAAGCCTGTTAATTTCCCAGTATCTTTTTCACGTTCTATATGCCCACCATCAGGACTTGAAGTATTTTCAGAAACACCACTAATTTCTAGCGCTTTTGAATTACATACAGACCTATGTTTACAGGTTCTCTATAACATAACCGGATTGTTTGGAGCAACTTTCTCTAAATCCCATCGTTTTCGATTTCGCTGTTCTTTCATTCTACTGTCCTTCCCCCCCCACCCTCTAATCCATTCACCTTCTGGCAATCGATCCTCTTTTTCTTTAACTTTTTTTAGGATAGCTCCTATGGATGGAGTTTCGTTAGGGCGACAGTCTAATTTAAGTAAATTTAATCCGTATTCAACCGGATGTGTATGACTTTCAATAAATCCTGGTAATACCGTTTTTCCATTCACATCTACAATTTGAGTATTCTCACCTTTCCAAGAAAAAGCTTCTTCCTCAGATCCAACGTAGACAATGTTTCCATCTTTAATTGCTATTGCCTCAGCTCTCGGTTGCAGGTCATCCATGGTAAAAACTCTCGCATTCATAATAATTGTATCTGCTTCCAAATAATATCTCATTTTATTTCTTCCTTTCGTTTAATATATACTAATACTATAGGCGTTACGTGCAATCATTTAGTGCCCCTGGATGGCATTTTTGATCTGAAGAAAACGTTTGTTAATAATTTGAATAAGCTCAATAACATCTTAACTGCCAAGGACAAGTATGTTTCCAATAAGTCTGTTGTATCGTTGTTAGATGGTGATGTACCACGATAATACCTAGATTTTCGTAAATCACATTCTACGCGATTCTGCTTACTTTGTATGTATTTACCAACAAGGAGAAAAGCTGATTTACTGCTGATTAAGAAAATGAAATGTTTTATTTTGAAAAACTTTTACCTCTTATAATTAAAATCTTACTTATGGAATCGCTACCTTCTCTAATAAAAATTAAAACCAGTAATAAAAAGGAGTATAAAATAATATACCTCCATTTTTATTACTGGTTTTATCTAAGGAATGCTCTATTTCTCGAATAGAGTCTATTAGATTAAGCAGCTCTAAAATGTTAAATTTTTTATAATTTAACGAATATTCTTTCTTTAGTCAACCTATTTCTGTATTATTTAAATATTTACATTATTCCTACTTTTATTTCTTAATGGGATACCGCCAGCAGTACGCCTTTATTTTAGCCCCACCAAAACGTAATATCTATGTTTAAAATTCTATCAACTTATAAAGCAATTCCAAGAGAATCTTTAAAGGTTGCGAAGTTCTTTCTAGAAAAGCATGCACATTTCGTTACGTTACATGTATTTCAACTCCCAATAGCACTCCCCAAAAACTATAACCTTAATGGTAAATCCACTCCATTAAAATCAAAATACAAGTTTATTTTCTGTGCCTGAAAGTAACCTTTGTATATTTTCTCTGTGTTTAATAATAATAATGGCAGCCATTAAACAAGCAAATATATTAAAATAAAAGGTATGTCCAAAAACAGAAATAAATGAGACAACTGGAATAAGTCCAGTAGCACTAGTTGTTCCTAAAGATACATACCGTGTCATAGCTACAATTAATATAAAAAAAGCAATACATAAAAGAGCCAGAATCCAATCAACCATAAACAGCACAGACACTGCTGTTAATGCTCCCTTACCCCCTCTAAATTTAAAAAATAAAGGCCAGTTATGCCCAATAACTGCTCCTAAACCTGCGACTAAAAGACTTAAACTATCTTGAGATTCTCCCGTATAGAAGTAAACTTCAAAGAAAATTAGACCTATAAAACAAGCAATTATCCCCTTTAATACATCTCCGACAAGAACAAATACCGCAGCGGTTTTACCTAATACCCTCAACGTATTGGTAAGCCCCGCGCTTCTACTTCCACAACTCCTTATATCTTTCCCATATAATTTTCCAACAATGACAGCAGAGTTAAGGCTACCTAAAAAATAACCAGAGGCTAAAGAAGAAAATAGCAGTATGATATTAGTCATTACTTCCCCTCTTTTCCGAAAATTCCAGATTTTAATTTATGCAAGACTTGCCCATTTAAGCCACTCATAGCGTCAAAGTATTGCGAAATATCCCCTATGTTCTAAAGGCGATTAAAGATATCACAGACACAATTAATAAAACAAAAAGGGCTATTAAATTAATTTCATATGGTATTATCACAGTTGCTAGCATCAAAAATCCCGAAACAACAAAAATTCTCAATATATATTTTGCGGGTTCCCTCGTTGCTGATTTTCTTTTTGGAGCATTTCTGGTTGAGAAGTATTCATGTAATCTTTTTCTTTAAATCGTGACATATAATTTCCTATAATAATGGTAATTCCGGTAACCAATGGAGATATAATATCTACATCTATATTCAAGCAAATCCTAAATACAGTGCTAACAAGGTAAATAGGATGGTTAAACACTTCATAATCAATATTGTTTTATACCAAGATAAAATTTATATATAAAAGTAGATGATGCATGTAATAAAGTAGAAAAATCAGCGCTTGACCTTTGTTCTCGCTATTTTTATAAACAAAATGTTCTTTCCCTATTCATAATCGGGCAAGAAATTTAAATAATTCACTAAAGTTTTTTTCTCTCGTTCGGCTATAAACGATATAAATGGTTGATAATTTTTTTCTGTAGCAGATATATCGAGTACTTGGTAATACCTAAATCTTACCTCCTTTTCAATAGTGATTGGCAAATATTTTGCCCAAATCTTTTACCAAGTTACTTGGTAGAGGTCTTTTTTTATCTAATTGATTTTTTAAATCCGTTACTTCTTTTAATAATTTATTTTTCACATTTAAATTTAGCCCTCCTTACTTTTCATGAGCTATCTATTAAGCTATTTATCATTCCATATTGAGTATTGATTAAGCCTCTTCATTTTTCTAATACCAGTATAGCATAATTCAAATTCCTTACTCCTTAGGATTCCAGTTTGTTCACTTATAGAAACACCCAAAGTGATGATTCTACGTTTCATACGTTCCACACTTCTTAGTTTAAATAATATACTAACCAAAATATCCCTATTGTAATGAAAATAGTTAATACAGTTTTCCGCTAAATTCTAAATATAGACAGAATCGAAATATTAGTGCATACTTTATCTCCAATTTTGGGTATTTTTATATAGTAACACGTTTATTTAAAAAAGCAAATAATCTAAAATTTTTGTTGTTAATTCCCTTATTAAATTGATTTGGCGTGTCTGCCACCCTGAATAGAAGATGTCAATCTGGTTCTTTGGGTGTCAAATATCGCACGTACTATGTTATATACAACGCAAAAAAACGACATCCCTACGAGTAAATTCCGTAAGAATGTCGTCATATCGATCTTAATGATACCGGTGGTCGGGGTCGAACCGACACTCCCAAAAAGGGAACGGGATTTTGAGTCCCGCGCGTCTGCCAATTCCGCCACACCGGCATAGTATATTGGAGGCGGTAACCGGATTTGAACCGGTGATAAAGGTTTTGCAGACCTCTGCCTTACCACTTGGCTATACCGCCATCCTAAAAACAAAATTGGAGCGGAAGACGGGATTCGAACCCGCGACCCCCACCTTGGCAAGGTGGTGTTCTACCACTGAACTACTTCCGCTTAATGGCTGGGCCACCAGGATTCGAACCTGGGGTACACGGGATCAAAACCCGATGCCTTACCGCTTGGCTATGGCCCAATATACAAAAAGGGCGACCGGTGGGGATCGAACCCACGTGTGCCGGAGCCACAATCCGGTGCGTTAACCACTTCGCCACGGCCGCCATATAGAAATTGGCAGGGGTAGTAGGAATCGAACCCACATCAAAGGTTTTGGAGACCTTCGTTTTACCATTAAACTATACCCCTAAATATGAAAATGGTGGAGGGGGAGAGATTCGAACTCCCGAACCCTGAGGGAGCGGATTTACAGTCCGCCGCGTTTAGCCACTTCGCTACCCCTCCACGATATGGAAACAAAAATGGTGGCTCGAGACGGAATCGAACCGCCGACACAGGGATTTTCAGTCCCTTGCTCTACCGACTGAGCTATCGAGCCATTTGTTTTATGTATGAAAGCAAAACTGGTTTAAAGTGGCGGTCCGGACGGGACTCGAACCCGCGACCTCCTGCGTGACAGGCAGGCATTCTAACCAACTGAACTACCGGACCAAAAAATATTGGTTGCGGGGACAGGATTTGAACCTGTGACCTTTGGGTTATGAGCCCAACGAGCTACCAGACTGCTCCACCCCGCGATATGAATGATATTTTCAAGAGCCTATAAAACAGTTTACTAAAACTAAATTAAAGTTTCAAGCATTTTTCGAACTGGTGGAGGATGCAGGGTTCGAACCTGCGACCCCTTGCTTGTAAGGCAAGTGCTCTCCCAGCTGAGCTAATCCTCCACAAATGGTGACCCGTACGGGATTCGAACCCGTGTTACCGCCGTGAAAGGGCGGTGTCTTAACCACTTGACCAACGGGCCAATTATGTATGTAACAGTTTATAGTGGCGGAGAGCGAGGGATTCGAACCCTCGAGGCCGCGGTAACGGCCTACACGATTTCCAATCGTGCTCCTTCGGCCACTCGGACAGCTCTCCATTGGCTCCACAGGTAGGATTCGAACCTACGACCGATCGGTTAACAGCCGATTGCTCTACCACTGAGCTACTGTGGAATAATACCAATTAGAATGACTATGCCTGGCGGCGTCCTACTCTTGCAGGGACAAAGTCCCAACTACCATCGGCGCTGGAGAGCTTAACTACTGTGTTCGGCATGGGAACAGGTGTGACCTCTCCGCCATTACTACCAGGCAAAGTTGCTATCTGTTATGTTGTGCTTCAAAGAGGCACAAATCTTATTATAATCGTTTTTGTGAAAAAATCAAGATCTTTGTTGAAAAAAGTCATTTTTTCCTTGTTACCTTGAAAACTAAATAAGAGATCATT
>NZ_JABXHF010000037.1:0-29763 GCF_013393565.1 Virgibacillus sp. | reverse complement strand
CCTAATTATAAGGTTTTTTTATGCGTTTTTGTATTGATAATTCCTATTATTCTTAGTATTGACACAAGTTGTTTTTTCTTGACTACTTTATAAAAAGTTTATGCAACGCTAGTGTAATTTCCTAGACTATAAAAAAGAGATGCCAAATCGGCACCTCTTTTTTATGCATAAACAGCATAAAGTGGAAATTTTTCAGTTAATGTTTTTACACGTTGTGCAGCTGTCTCTAGCACCTTTTGATCTTCATGATTTTTTAACGTCATTGCCATAATAGACGCTATTTCTTTCATTTCTGACTTGCCAAAACCACGCGTAGTAACTGCTGCTGTTCCTATACGTAAACCACTGGTAACAAACGGACTTTCTGTATCAAAAGGTATCGTATTTTTATTAGCAGTTATTCCAATTGAATCCAATACGTGTTCAGCTACTTTCCCTGTTAAATCTAGTGGAGTAACATCTAATAATAAAAGATGGTTATCCGTACCTCCAGATACGATACGTATTCCTTCAGATTGTAACGCTTCTGCTAGGACCTTGGCGTTTTCAATAACATGCTTACTATACGTTTTAAAAGAATCAGATAATGCCTCTTTAAAAGAAACAGCTTTAGCTGCAATAATATGCATTAACGGGCCACCTTGCATTCCAGGAAATACGGCTTTATCAATTTTCTTAGCAAATGCTTCCTTACACAAAATCATACCGCCTCTAGGACCTCGTAATGTTTTATGTGTTGTCGTCGTAACAAAATCAGCATATGGAACTGGGTTAGGATGTAAACCAGAAGCTACTAATCCAGCAATATGCGCCATATCCACCATTAAATATGCGCCTACTTTGTCAGCAATCTCACGAAATTTTGCAAAATCAATGATTCTTGAATAGGCACTAGCCCCAGCTACGATAAGCTTTGGCTTTTCCTGTTCTGCTATTTTTAAAACAGCTTCATAATCTAGTTTTTCTGTCTCTTCATCAACACCATAATCAACAAAGCGATATAATGTACCACTAAAATTAACTGGACTACCATGTGTTAAATGTCCGCCATGATTCAAATTCATTCCTAGCACTGTATCGCCAGGTTCTAAAACTGTAAAGTAAACAGCCATATTTGCCTGTGCACCAGAATGAGGTTGCACGTTTGCATGATCCGCACCAAACAACTGCTTTGCACGATCTCGAGCAAGATTTTCAGCGACATCTACGTGTTCGCATCCTCCATAATACCGTCTTCCCGGATAACCTTCTGCGTACTTATTCGTAAGTACAGATCCCATCGCTTCCATTACTGCTTCTGACACAAAATTTTCAGAAGCAATTAGTTCAATATTATCTTGTTGACGTTTCTTTTCCGCTTCTATTGCTTGAAAGATTTCGATATCAGCTTGTTTGACATAGTCCATTTGATTACCCCCTTTTATGTATAATTCTATTGTAGCTTGAAACGGTTAGAAGAACAAACCCAATTTTTACTTCGTATTCATTGAAAAGAAAGGAACTCTTTCTATATAAGTATTAGAACAGCAAGCGAGTGGCTTAATAATGTCCAAAGATCTCAATACAGTTTTCGCTTATTTAATTAACAGTCTCTGTTCATGGAGTCATGATTATCATCAGGATAGACAGCACGAGCTCCGCCAATTCTTTTCGCACGCGTATAGGCTGCATTAACACGCGCTTCTCCTAAAAATCGTTGTTGAAACCGAAAAGGTACAGCAACTGGTTTCAAATGCATTCCAATCATCGTTTCACCAAAATCTATTCCTGCATGTGCTGCTACATTCTCCACTACCACAGGATCTTCCAATTGTTCAAATGCATAAGCAGCCATCGCCCCTCCGGCTTTTCTAACTGGTATAACGGATACTTCCTCTAATTGAAAATCAATCATCGTGCTTCTTTCCATCACCAATGCTCGATTTAAGTGCTCACAGCATTGAAAACAGAGGCGAATTCCAGTTTTATCTGCCAGTTCCTTTAATGCTTGATAAATAATAATCGCAACCTCTTTCGTTCCTGCCGTTCCAATAGACTTTCCTGCTACTTCACTAGTTGAACATCCAACCACAAATAAATTCCCGCGCTGAAGACGCCCTGACTCTTGCCACTCTTTCTGAATTCCATTCATTTGCACTGTTAATTCTTGATAAAACGACTCTTGCATCAACTTGAAACACCTTTCTTTCGTTATAAAAGAATCTCTAATGAGTGTTGATTTTTTTCATTTCGCACTAACTATTGCACTCCATCTTCATATGTTGTAATTTTACCAATGCGATTATCATGTCGACCGCCATCAAACTCTGTTTCTAACCATACTTTTGCTACTTCACGGGCTAATCCCGGACCAACTACCCTTTCTCCCATAGCAAGTACATTCGTGTCATTATGTTGCCTTGTTAACTTCGCACTATATACATCATGTGTAAGTGCACAACGAATGCCTTTTACTTTATTTGCAGCGATAGACATGCCAATTCCAGTTCCACAAATGAAAATGCCACGGTCAAATTCCCCTTTTGCTACACGTTCCGCTGCCGGTAGTGCGTAATCAGGATAGTCAACAGAACCTTCGCAACTACAACCGGCATCCTCAAATTCAATTCCCATTTCAGTTAACAAATCTTTGATTTCGTTTCTAATTGTCATACCTGCATGATCTGCTGTTATGATTACTTTCATTTGCATAAACTCCTTTTTGTCTCTTATTTTATCATGTTCATTCCATTACATCCTAGTTATTACTCACCACTTTATGCGACAAGGACGATTCTAATATTGATATTAGCCTAGATAAAGATTGGCTTCATCGTCAAACTTTGCTAAAACTTACCAAAAAAACAAAAATTAATTTACTGTAAACTGATTAATTTGCTTATTCAAATTTTTAGCCTGTTCTTCCAACGCATGCGCTAATTCATCAATCTGTTCTATTGTGGAAGCTTGTTCATGTATAGAGGCATTCACTTCCTCAGCACCAGCAGATGTCTCCTCAGCTACAGCAGCTACCTCTTGGGATTGCTTTACTGTATTTTGGATGGATTCCAATTGGCGATCGACTAAATCCGTAATTCTGCCAATCTCTGTTGCCACCTCACTTACAGAACTAGACATCTCCGCAATGGAGGAATTTGTTGATTTGCCATTACTTGCTTCCTGTTTTGCATAGGATACATTATCATTAATTTTCCCAACTACCGTTGCAACATCCTCTTGTATAGCAGTAATTAATCCAGAAATTTGCTGCACAGCTTGTGCACTTTGATCTGCAAGCTTCCGAATTTCATCAGCCACTACAGCAAACCCTTTCCCATGTTCTCCCGCTCGAGCAGCTTCAATTGAAGCGTTGAGAGCTAATAAATTCGTCTGTTCAGCTATTTCACCAACAAGTGTAATAATGGTTTCCACTTGTAGCGCATTCTGTTTTAAATGATCCACATCTTTAAGGGAAGCTTCCTGTTCATTGGCAAGTTTTTGAATTCCTTCCACAAGTTGATTAACTGCGACTTTACTGCGCTCTAAAATTTCCATCATGGCGTTCGATTTATGTTTAGAATCACTGGCTTTTCTTTGTACTTCTTCGGCAAGCTCTGTTGACATTTCTACTGCTTCAGCGGTATTTTGAATGGATTCTGATGCGCTTTCTGCTCCTTTAGAAATTTCATCAGCAGATGAACGTATCGACATAGAATGATGGCTTGCTTGTTCCGAAGCCTGTCGAATTTGTACAACAGATTGATTCGTATTTTCAAAATGTTGATCGATATTATGTACAATATTGCGTAAATTTTTTAACATGCTATCAAAAGCCAGTCCTAAAGCTTTTACCTCATCATCTGATTTGGAGATTTCAATAACTTGATTTAAGTTCCCTTTAGCAGCTTCTGAAGCGGCTGCTTCTAGCTTTTCTAATGGCTTTACAATCACTCTTGCAGCAAAAAAAGCGAGAATACCAGACCATATAATACCAAGGATAAACGTCGTTATTGTAAAAAAGTGTTCAGAAACGTCCCAGTAATCCTTTACATAGTCATAAATAAAGTATATAAATATAGCACTTACTGAATACGTTACCAAAGCTAAGCTCGTTGTAAATAGCACGAGTTTTAAGCGCAAACTGAACCGATATTTCTTCTTCTCCATAGATTATTCCCCCGTCTACTTTGTAAGTTTTTTACGAAGCAGATCAATATACTTATCCAACTCATCAAGCGTCTCCTGATAGGTCCGCAAATCTCCACCAAAAGGATCAGAAATATCATAATTGATTAGATTCGCTTCTAGCCTTCGAATATTCACCATGTCTTCGGCTAAATGTTCTTGAATGCGTTGATTGAGAAGAGAATTATCCAGTTTATGCTGATGTTTCTGGATAAATATTGATCTTTTTTCCTCATAATCTGCATATGCTTTTTTTAACTTTTCCCATACTTTTTTATCGGCTTCTAAGACATATTCCTTTAATGTAAAGTACTTATCTTGAAATTGGGGGAAATTCATAATTAACGACTGCTTATGCTGGGTTGTCATTGTTAAGACTACGTCAGCCCAATGAAGTAAATCTTTCGTAACCGGCTGGGAAAGATGGTTCATTTTTATTTGTTTTTGCTTTAAGACTTCAATCGTTTTAGGGTTTGCTTGTTGATCATTGGTTGCAAATATACCAGCTGACTGTACTTCTACTTCCGGAATTTTATGCTTCACTAAGGCTTCAGCCATTGGACTACGACATGTATTACCAGTGCACACAAATAACAATCTCATACTGTTACCTCCGATACTAAACTCTGATATCAATATATCATATCCATCTTTCCTTTCACCAGTTCTTCCCCCTGTATAGAGACGAATGAACAACTTCCTTTAGTAAGAACAAAGGCTCGGGGCGCCCGGTCAGCAACGTAGCGAGTGGAACGAAGCAACTAAAGTTTTAGGAATCATGGTGAGGCGGTGTTGCACGAGCCAATGATGACTTATCGTAGGGCGATTCGTGAAGTCGCCTAGTTTCTGGGCGCTGGAGCCGGACGTGGCTAAATAACTTAGTACGTTTATCTACAGCTGCAAAATTTTATAATTTCCTAGACTATTAGAAAAAACTTGGTATAGAACCAAGCCTTTGCGCAGTTATAAAAAACATGCTTACCGCTAAGTCTTTACTGCAAAACAACGTTGCTAATTTTGTTCGTATAAACTTTAAACTATTGAACCTTCCCTATAGCAGAACAACATGCGAACTATTTCTTATTTATCCGAATAATACATGTAAGCCAAAAGCAATTAAAATACTCCCTCCTAACAGCTCACTATAAGCACCTAAGTAACCTTCTACTCTCCTTCCAAGCAGCATGCCGATCCAAGATAGACAAGCACTTACCATTCCAAATAGCAAAAGTGCTATAGCCGTCTTGACTCCAGAGATACCTAAACTTAACCCAACAGAAAAGCTATCAATACTTAAGCCGAGTGCTAATAAAAGCAATCCGACACCAACTGGTTGAATCATTTTTTTTACGTTCTGATTAAAAGCAGAAAAAAACATTTGGGCGCCAATCCCTACAAGTAACAATCCGCCAGCTAAATTAGTTAAACTACCGATTTGTTCTGATATCATAGTACCAAATAGAATACCTAAAAATGGCATAAGTATATGAAATAGCCCTACTACAACCCCAATGAGCGCTATACGCTTTAAACGAAGACGCTGTAACCCTAATCCTAAACTGACAGAAAAGGCGTCAAGTCCAAGCGCAAAAGCTAGAAATAATAAGGCTGTCACCTCACCAATGTATCCTGACACGTAAACTCCCCCTTGGACATGCTTTTAAACTATATGATGATCTAAGGAGAAATATGTTTGATTTCACTAGCGTTGCATAAATAACATCTAAATTTTCAGATCAAATATTCTTTCTAATAAATCCAAAAAAGTAAATACCCAACTAAAGATGGCACTATCCATTTGGAATATATTCACAATCAGACTAGAGTGACAGTCGCTGTTTTCTTATTAAGAAGCACCTTTCCCTTCTATTTTTCGAAGCTAGATATAAGCTGATTTCCATTTAGGCTAGCGTCTAACAACATTTAATTAATCTTAAAATTTTTAGAGGAAATCAAATTTATAAAGGAATAATCTATATAAGAAATTCGAATGTCGTGAATATTTTACATTATGTAAAAAACAAAAAAATAAATTACAATAATTGTATTAGAATTCCAGAAAGAAAAGAGGTATCTCAATGTTAGAGAACTATATATCTGCAGGAAGGGCTGAGAAGAAATGGACCCAGCAACACTTTTCGATGACGTAGGTGTTAGTCGCCAAACAATTGCAGCATTAGAAAAAACAAATATAACCCTTCATTGATATCGGCCTTTAAGATTTCTAATTCATTGGGAAAAGAGATTACAGAAGTATTTAAATTTAAGGAGAAAGTTGTATGATTACGTTAACCACAACCTATTTATAGAGCTAGCATTACTTATTATTGTTTCGGAAATATAACAAGCCAATTTTGAAAGAAAAAAGGAATCAATGGATGAAAGAGGAGAGTTATTATTTTTTTAAAATTAAATCTTTTTCTTATTCAATATTAACAGGAGGAATACTTCTTGGCGTTGCATTAGTAGCAATATTAGATGTGATTCATAAAGAGTATTTTATTTATTACGTAATGATTATATTCTATATTCAAAGTATTGTTCCCTCAATATATTTAGCTGTAGCTAAACGAATATAAAAAATACAAATACAACACTTTGAGAAGTAACTTCTCAAAGTGTTGTAAAAAATCCCTACTTTTTAATTGGAATTTCGCATGTTTTCTCATTGCAGGAACCAGTAGGAAAAATAGTTCGTCCATTTGCAATCCAGTCATAAACTTTTTGTCCCATTCCTATCTTAGATGATAGACTCAATAATGGTTCAAAAAACCTTACATACATATTCTGTTGATGCTGTTTATACCATTCTCTAATTTGTTAGTTGAGTTGATATTATAATCGAATACATCGTCTTTCCAACATAGGAATATCTAGACATTATGGTGAAAAAGGCAAGCTACCCTTTTCCTGGTTTATTTTAAAATCCTCTTATTATTGTCACAACTACAATGAAATGATACGACTAGCAGCTTTCGTTAAGCGATTCATTACTGCTTGTCCAATACCTTGTTCAGGAAAAGACTCACAAAGAATAATATCAACTTCCCCTAATTTAAAGGTACGTAATGCGCCATATAAATTGGCAGCTACTTGCTCCATTGTATTTCCTAGCCTTATGATTGCTTCTACCTGTAGCCTTTCCACGGTACCGTCTTTCCCCATGACACCAACTCTTTTTCCTTCCATCTGTAAACGGTAGATCATACTCTGCAAGTTTTCGCTAGCCCCAGAAACAATCCATAGCGGAACTTCAGGGGAATAATGCCGATACTTCATGCCCGGAGATTTTGGTTGTTCATTTTCATTTTTTACTGCTAAGCCAGGATCAACCATAACAGCCCCCGCTACTTTTTCAATTTGCTCTTTCGTGATACCACCCGGTCGTAAAATAACCGGAATATCCTGCGTGCAATCAATGACAGTTGATTCTAATCCAACACCAGTAGCCCCACCATCCAAAATTCCAGCAATCTTATCACTTAAATCATGCCATACATGTCTAGCACTAGTTGGGCTAGGTCTTCCCGATATATTGGCACTTGGTGCAGCAATTGGTAACTGACATGCGGATAGCAACTGATGAGCAACTGGGTGACTCGGGATTCGGACACCGACAGTATCTAAACCTGCTGTTACAGCAGGAGAACACACATCATTACTCGGTAAGACGAACGTAATTGGCCCTGGCGTATAAGCAACTAATAATTTATCTACATAAGCAGGCCAATAACGTACTAGACTTTCCATTTGCAAAGCATCGGCCACATGAACAATTAGCGGATTATCCTGTGGACGCCCTTTTGCCTGAAATATTTTCTGTACTGCTTGCTCATTTGTAGCATTAGCTCCTAATCCATACACAGTCTCCGTTGGAAAAGCAACAATTTCGCCTTGGTGCAGTAGCTGACTCGCTTCGATTATCGACTCTTGTTGTTCTCTTTTAGTCATTTTAGATATATTCCAATACTTCGTTTTCATTTTCAGTTACCTCTTTTCTACTAACATTATTTTAGTAGATCAAGACGGGTTGCGCAATGAAAGCAAACAGAGTTGCTGTTATTTTGATACTTGAATACTAAGGACGCAATTAATAATCGCCTCGACAACAATGGGAATAATTTAAACCAAAGACATTTGCCGCGATTGGATTAGGACAGTAAAAAGAGGATAGTTTTTCATTCCAATATAGGAAAGTATGAGATGTTTTTGGTTTATAGTATAAGAAAAACAAAGGCTTTTTCCATAAGACTTGGTGACAAGCCAAGTTTTTCTAGGGAATACTATGAAAATATATTCACTTTTACTATACTAAAAACCTGTGGATAACTAATGAACAACATATCCACAGGCCTTACATTTATAAACCTTTATTATTAAGTTTTTTTTACATTTATACACATTTTCCACAACAAATTTAAATGTTATCCACAAAAACAGTGGATAACATTGTTAGTAACTTAATTTTTCGGCAATTTATTTTAGATAACCATCACGAAACATGATACAACCACCAATTACCGTCTTTTTGATCAAATTTATCAACAAAAGCTCTCTCTTTTTGTGGATGAAACTGCAAAGCTTCAAGTAAAATATCCACAACTGGTTGATGACTATGCACATAAACTCTTTTTGCGTGCTGTTGTTTAGCCATCGTTAAAATGGATTCCAATAATACTGGAAGGACAGCTGCTTCTGATTGTGTAATATATAGCTGTTTTAACCAATACGTTCCTTCTTCCATTTCCTCAAGGATAAAACAACCTTCTATCTTTCCTTTTATCTCAACAACATACCCTTTTTGTAATAAACTATCCTTATTCATATGTGGATTACTTAGTAAAAAGTAGTCTAACTTTTCCTGCGATACTTTGTTAGCCTGAATTAAATTCATTTCTACTCACCCCTATTACGGTTTAATAGTTTTGCTTATATATAAATATAGTATATGCACAGACAACGAAATTATGACCAGCCTAACCATTCAAACAAGAAAAAGCTCACTTCCGTATCTTCATCATCTTCTCGCTCCACTTCTTTCTCTTCTTCTTTATCTTCTGTCGTTTCAGCTGATACGGCGCTCGTTCCGTTAGAAAAATCTAGAAAACAGAGAGGAGGAAATAAAACACACCACCAATTGTCACCTTTCCCTTCTCCAATTGTAATTAAAACTGCTTCATATTCACCTGCAGGATATAAAAATTCACCATATATTTTCGTTGGAAAGGAAACATTTTTATTGTAAGACACTTCATAACTTTGTTTTACATCCGCTTCCTTGAGCACGGACCCTACAATCTGATTTAAGTCTGGTATACGTTTTTCTATTAAACTTCTAGCCTGCTCAATATCTGTAATATCCTCTACCCATTTCGTAATCTCTTTATTCACTTGATCGCGTATACTTCTTTTTAATTCTTGATCTGCTTCACTATCACTATTAGCCAATATACGTAAACGGATCGCTTCATCCGGAATAACTTGATATTCATCTTGATTGTTAAGCGCTGTTTCCCCTGATTTTTGGCTTATCACTTGCCCAGGAATAATTAATAATCCAATAAATAATATAACAGCAAAAAATACTAGTTTTTTCATCACCGTCATCCCCCTTTGTATTCTTCATTATGTACAAAGGGCGATGATTTTAAACTAGTATTCTTAAATATTATTATTTACAATGACCATCCGATCTTTTCCATTGATGTCTTGTAACACTTGTGGATAACTGTCAGGATAAACATACTTGATTAAATCAGATACAGCTTCACCTTGTTGATAGCCTATTTCAAAAGCAACCAAATAAGGTCTCTCGGACAATTGCGCCATTTGATAAACAATTTTTTTGTAAGCAGCTAATCCATTTTGTTCTGCAAACAAAGCTAAATGAGGATCAAAGTTTTTCACTGTATCTGCCATAAAAGAAATATCCTCCCTCGCAATATAAGGAGGATTACAAACCAATACATCCATAGAAATATTTTGTTCTAGTACTGGTGCTAAAAAATCGCCAGCAGTAAATACAACAGCAGCTTGATGTCGGCTCGCATTTTCCTTCGCTACTTTTAGAGCTTGTTCCGAGATATCTGTTGCGTAAACCATCGCCTTAGGCAACTCTAAAGCGAGTGTAATGGCAATTATGCCACTTCCTGTACCCACATCAACAATAGTCGGGCACTTATCCACAAAATGATGGTTTACATGTTGAATAACCTGCTGCACGAGCTCCTCTGTTTCTGGCCTCGGAATAAGTACATCTTCGTTTACCTTAAATTCCCGTCCATAAAACGAAGTGCACCCCATCAAATGCTGTACTGGTATACCCGTTGAAGCATGTTGCTTAATGGCTGCCATATACGGTGTAAGCACTTCTTCTGGAACAAGTTGTTGCATATTCATGTAAAATTTAGTAGCGGTCACTTGTAAAAAATGTTGTAGCAAAATAACGGCAACATTTTTTTCTCGACCGTGTTCCTCTAAAAAAAGGGAAGCCCATTGAAGGACTTCGTATTGTTTCTTCACTTCCATATTATTCACCAATTTGTTCCAATTTCTTCGTTTGCTCTTCCATAATTAACGCTTCAATAATTTCATCTAATTTACCTTCTAGAATTTGATCTAGTTTCTGAATAGTTAAACCAATCCGATGATCGGTTACACGATTTTGCGGAAAGTTATAGGTGCGAATACGCTCTGATCGATCTCCAGTTCCTACTGCAGATTTACGATTTTCATCGTATTCAGCTTGAGCTTCTTGTTGATACATATCATATATTCTAGCTCGCAGCACCTTCATTGCTTTTTCTTTATTTTTAATTTGCGATTTCTCATCTTGAATTGAAACCACGATGCCTGTTGGAACATGCGTTAAACGAACAGCTGACATTGTTGTGTTAACACTTTGACCACCCGGCCCACTAGAGGCAAAGGTATCCACACGTATATCCTTTTCATGAATATCCACTTCCACTTCTTCAGCCTCGGGCAGGACAGCTACGGTCGCCGTTGATGTATGAATTCTTCCGCCTGATTCCGTCTCAGGAACACGCTGAACACGATGGGCGCCGTTTTCATATTTCAAACGAGAGTAAGCACCTTTACCGTTAATCATAAAGATAATTTCTTTGTATCCACCTACACCAGTTGTATGAGCTTCCATGACTTCTAGTTTCCACCCATAAGTCTCGGCGTAACGGGAATACATCCGATATAAGTCTCCTGCAAATAATGCCGCTTCGTCTCCACCGGCAGCTCCGCGTATTTCCATAAATACGTTTTTATCGTCATTTGGATCTTTCGGCAATAGTAAAACTTTTAACTTCTCTTCCAATTGTTGTTTATTTTCTGTAAGCTCGTTAATTTCAAGTTTTACCATTTCTTCCATTTCTTCATCTAGCTCGTCTTCTTGCATTTCTTTTGCGTCTTTTAACTGCTGTACGACATCTTTATATTCTCGATAAACTTGAACAACATCTTCTAAGCTTGATTGTTCTTTGGAATATTCTCGAAGCTTTGTCGCATCGCTAATTACTTCCGGATCACTTAGCAATTCATTTAATTTATTGTAACGATCTTCTAAAGATTGTAAACGATCTAACATCACGGCCACCTCTTTCTAATTAACAGTATAATTATAGTATACTCCTGTTATTAGGTCAAAATCGGTGTGGATTAAAGACAAGAACTTCTTTAAAACACCTCTAAGTTCGTGTTCAGGTTGTGCTAGTCTTATTTTATACGAGATAAGAAAATCGGCTTATTTGGACATTTTTGTTAAACATATGTTGGTTGTTGCTTTATTCGGTTTATTTGGTACTTCATGGTGATGGCGGCATCTTGGCTCATAAGATTCAGAAGCTCCAACTAATATAATTGGATCATCATAAGAAGCTGGTTGCCCGTTGATTAAACGTTGTGTTCTACTTGCTGGAGAACCACAAATGGGACAAATAGCATTCAACTTCGTGACGGACTCGCTTAACGCCATTAATTGCGGCATAGAACCAAATGGCTCCCCACGAAAATCTGTGTCTAAACCAGCAACCACAACCCGTATACCAGCATCCGCTAATTGTTCTACAATAGTGACAATGGAAGCATCAAAAAATTGCGCTTCATCTATACCAACAATATCCACATTTTCATTTATATGTTCAAGCAAATCTGCTACATCTTTAATTGGTCGAGCGATTATCGACGTTCCATTGTGAGATACGACTGCTTCTTTTTCATAACGGTCATCTAGAGATGGCTTAAATACCCTTACAGTTAAATTAGCGTATGTAGCACGTCGGACTCGGCGAATCAATTCCTCTGATTTACCTGAAAACATGCTCCCACAAATCAATTCTACCCAGCCACTTTGTTTCATTACATACATACGTCTTGTCCCCCACTTTTCCATTTTCGTTTATTTCCATTTTGCTTATCTGTTCGTTTTTCTATACATGCTTCACTTTCTATGAACATACAACGAATTTGAAGTTCATTTACAAATTTCCATGGTGAAAACTGTAGTTTTTCCTTATACGACAATCCTTATAATTTTATATTTCTATAGTATAAAGTAAAAAACAGGCAAAGTTGGAGATTTTGCCTGTTTTATACACTATTGTAAATAGATGATTCGTGTTCGGAACTTCATGGGTTCCAACAATTACTTCATATTATATTTTTTCTTGAAGCGATCCACTCGACCACCGACTTTATCAGCCTTTTGCTTACCAGTGTAAAATGGATGTGATTCTGAGCTGATCTCCACACGAATTAATGGGTACGTATTCCCATCTTCCCACTCAATTGTTTCATTGGATGATTTGGTAGATCCACTTAAAAATTTAAAGTCGGAACTCGTATCAAGAAAAACTACTTTTTGGTACTCTGGATGAATATCCTTTTTCATGTTTTCCACTCCTTTTTGCCCTGAATCCTTTGGAGACAGAGTTATTGTAAGAGCCCTCATAGGTAAAATACCTGATCTAAACTCACATAAAAAGATTATAACAGGATGATTTCTATAATGCAATAGTAGGCTTTACCTACTCGGGATTAGAAAATCTTGGCTTAGCGTCATGTGTCTATAGGGAAAGCTGTAGTTTTCTTGATATGAAAAGACGTATTAGTAAATGCTGCTGCCCTCCCAATGCAAGCAATGACTGTTTCTTATAAAGAATAAATCTAATTTTATACTTGGCTATAGTGTGAAAAGCGTGAACAGGTTTAGAATATACTTTAAGAACGTTTCATGCCACGTCGCTTCATCTCTTCATCCATCATTTGGAAAAATTCTTCATTATTTTTTGAAGCTCTTAATCTACGTAAGAAGCGTTCCAGAAAATCATTAGAATCTTGCATTGTTTTACGAATAGCCCACATTTTATCCAAGTGCGATTTATTAACAAGTAATTCTTCTTTTCTAGTTCCAGACCGTAAAATGTCAATAGCAGGAAATATACGACGCTGAGCCAGATTACGATCTAAGTGTAATTCCATATTACCGGTTCCTTTAAATTCCTCATAAATCACATCATCCATGCGTGAGCCTGTATCGATCAATGCTGTCGCTAATACTGTGAAGCTTCCACCCTCTTCGATATTTCGAGCAGCTCCAAAAAATCGTTTTGGACGATGAAACGCAGCAGGATCAATACCACCTGATAACGTACGTCCACTAGGCGGAATAACGAGGTTATACGCGCGCGCCAAACGAGTAATACTGTCCATTAAAACGATAACATCTCGCTTATGTTCCACTAAACGCATTGCCCGTTCTAATACAAGCTCCGATACTTTTATATGACTCTCCGGAACTTCATCAAATGTCGAACTGACAACATCCACATCAGGATGTACAGAGCGCTCAATGTCTGTTACTTCTTCAGGGCGCTCATCTACTAAAAGAATAATTAATTTTGCATCTGGATGATTTTCAGAAATGCTGTTAGCAATCTCTTTTAATAAAGTTGTCTTCCCAGCTTTAGGTGGAGCAACAATTAGTCCACGCTGTCCATAACCGACAGGTGTCATTAAATCAATAATACGTGTTGATATTTCATTTGATTTCGTTTCTAGCTTCATTAAGCGATCTGGGTATAATGCAGTTAGCGCTGGGAAATGCACACGTTCTTTCGCTGTTTCTGGGTCATCTCCATTGACAGCATCTACATGTAATAGACCATAATATCTTTCGTTTTCTTTAGGAGGTCGAACCTTTCCAGATACTTTATCACCATTACGTAAATCAAAGCGTCTAATTTGCGAAGCTGAAATATAAATATCTTCAGCGCTTGGTGAATAGTTAATCGGTCTTAAAAAACCAAATCCCTCGGAAGGAATAATTTCTAATATCCCATCCATAAAGAGGTAGCCATCTTTTTCCGCTTGCGCTTTTAAAATTGCAAAAATTAGTTCTTTTTTCGTTAACTTTGCATAATAAGAGATTTTATACTCTCTTGCTAATTGGTAAATCTCTTTTAATGTTAACGTCTCCAAACGGGAGATAGTTAGTCCTGCCATAAAATCACCTTACCTATAAAAATTTTACTTTCTCTGTTGAAAAACTTGGCTATTCGCTATGTCTTGATAGCAAAAACGCCGTCCACTTTCTTTATCGTATAAATAAAAAACTTGGCTTGTTGACACATCTTTTAAGCGGAAAAAGATGCTGTTTTTACTATAAACCAAAAAAATCTTATACTTTCCTATAGAAAAAAAGATATATATGGTTTTACTAGTACATCTACTACATTATACGAGGATCATGCCCAAACAGACGAAGTGAGATGGTATTTTCTCTTTTAAAACCTGTTCATCTGGAATTACATATAGAAGTAAACTTCAGCCAATTTTTTCTTCATTTCTAGTATCAAAAGTTTTTTTAGTTTGAATTGCTGCAAGAGTCATTTCTACTTAGTTGTAAAGCAATCGTTTTACATCGTCTTTTCCTTCGAATAAAAGCTGCTGTATGGCTACTACTTTCAAAAATTGGAAAAACCAAGCTGGACAAGTCTATATGGGGAAATACCCATACTCAAATATCCTTCTCATCAGCAGCCTGTCCGTTCTACCAATCGGCTACTACCAAACCGTAGTTTTTCTTATACTTTTCTATAGTGTAAAAGACAACCGCATTAATTGGAAAATTTAGTTTATGCACATAAACTCGTAGAAATGTATTTTAATTGAGATGGCCTTTTTCCCTTTCCTTATTCAACTTTATACTTCATGTAGAATGTAGCCTATACCAACTACCAAATGTATTCCATGATACTTCAGTAATATAGCATGAGAAAAACATGACTTCACACCAAGGATTTAAGTCGATAATTACCGTTCTTCTTATACTTTAAACCGCTAGAAATTTTGATACTTTCCTAATAGTACAAGAAATTGAATAGAATTTTTCACTTCTTTATTGGAAAGCCTGTCTTCGAAGAAATGAAGATATTTTGTAGGGAAGCTAGATTCGAAGTTCAACATAATACATAAATTATAAACATATACCATCTTACTCTTTTAACATGCAAAATTCAACCGTATAACGCTATTTAATTACACAAATTATACTAGGTTCATTTTAGCATATGCGAATGAATCTTGAAATAAAACAGAATTGATAAAATGCAAGACAATTCAACGAGGGGTATTCCTATGGTTGGCATGAAAATATGAACTACATGGAAATCTTAAGAAAAAATTATCCTTTTCCCACCTGTTATCTACGCTCATCTTATAAAATCTTTCATCATACTTAGGCTAAATCTAATCTTCTACGGAAACTTGTGCTTTTCTTATACGATTATTGCCAACTATTTATGGTTAGAATAAACTTGAAAATTCCCCATAGTGTAGAGAAAAGGAAGCTGGTGTGCGTAGCTTCCTTGTTACATAAAAGTGAAAAGATAAGGAGCGAGTCACCTTGTTTACAGTTTTCCTTAGGTTCGATCTCAAAATAGAAAGCGGCTCGCTCCATGCAACCTTTTTAATAAAATATAAGAAATGTGCTCTATCTTTTATTTATTCCCCGTTATGAAGTGAACTATACCTATTATTTTATAACGAGATCTGGTTTTTTCTTCAAGCTATGTGTACCATCAATAAAGCGAACGGTTCCACTTTTTGCTCGCATAACTACTGTTTCAGTAGTAGCATTCGTTCCTTTAAATTGAACGCCTTTTAATAATTCTCCGTCTGTAACTCCAGTAGCAGCAAAAATGGCGTCATCCCCGCTGCAAAAATCATCCATATGCAATACTTTATTAATATCCATAATACCCATTTTCGAGCAACGATCGGATTCTTCTTTATTTGCAGGAACCAATTTACCTTGTATTTCTCCCCCCAAGCATTTAAGGGCAGCAGCTGCAATAACACCTTCTGGAGCTCCACCAATTCCTAGTAACATATCCACTCCAGTTTCATCAAAAGCTGTATTGATAGCTCCTGCAACATCACCATTTGAAATTAGCTTAATGCGAGCGCCAGCCTCGCGGATTTCCTCAATTAATTTATGGTGACGTGGCCGATCCAAAACAGTTACTACTACATCTTCTACCGCTTTATTTTTTGCTTTAGCAACGGCTTGTATATTATCAAATGTAGAAGCATTAATATCAATTGTACCAACTGCTTCAGGGCCTACTGCGATTTTATCCATATACATATCTGGTGCATGTAATAATGTTCCTTTATCTGCTATTGCAATTACAGAAAGTGCATTCCAAGAGCCGTTTGCCACGATACTCGTTCCTTCTAGAGGATCAACAGCAACATCAACCCCTGGTCCATTACCTGTACCGAGCTTTTCTCCAATATATAGCATAGGTGCTTCGTCCATCTCTCCTTCGCCAATGACGACCGTACCTTGCATTGGAATTGTATCAAAAACAGCACGCATAGCGGTTGTCGCTGCATCATCTGCTTCTTCTTTCTTACCTCTTCCCATCCAACGTGCTGATTTTAAAGCTGCGGCTTCCGTGACTCTTACTAATTCCATTGATAAGCTTCTTTCCAAAGTTAACCTCTCCCTTTTGTAAACTGTCCTCATCCCAAGAAGAAGTTTGACAAAAAGTATTCTCTCTTTAACAAGCTGATTTCTTCTTAAACCATCTTTACACAACTAGTATACGACATATGATTTATAGATGAAACAATCCAACTGCAATTTATAACTTATCTATCACATTAGAAAAAATTGATTATTCAAATAAAAAGCTGTCGCTTTGCTTCTATCATAAACCTAAAATTGTATGCTTTTCTATTGTGCCAAAAAGTCGTTACGAATTTTGTAATTCTTCAACTTCTTCCTGCGTCATCGTATCGCGCCAAATTTTTGCACCTAAATTCGTTAGCTTCTCTGTAATCTTTTCGTACCCTCGATCGATATGATCCAATCCCGTTATTTCAGTAATTCCCTCAGCCATTAAGCCGGCAATAATTAATGCTGCTCCAGCACGAAGGTCCGTAGCATTCACTTTAGCTCCTTGTAATTGCACAGGGCCTGACACAATAGCAGATCCACCTTCTACTTTAATGGAAGCATTCATTCTGCGTAACTCGTCAATATGCTTCAACCTTGCCGTATAAATTGTGTCTGTAACAACTCCAGTACTTTCTGCTTTTGTTAGCAGCGTTGTAAACGGTTGCTGTAGATCTGTAGGGAAACCAGGATATACGAGTGTTTTTATATCTACACTTTTAAAAGGTTGTTTCGGCGCAATAAATAGTTGCTCATTATTTTCCTCGATGGGAACGCCCATTTCTCGCATCTTTGCTAATAGTGATTCCAAATGTGGAGGAATGACATTATCAATCGTTACTTCTTTTCCCATAGCAGCGGCTGCTATAGCAAATGTTCCTGCTTCAATTCGGTCCGGAATGATCGTATGACGGCAGCCGTTTAGGTAAGGAACGCCTTCTATGCGAATCACATCCGTACCAACGCCTTTAATCTTTGCCCCCATATTTGTAAGCAAAGTGGCTACATCAATAATCTCAGGCTCTTTAGCTGCATTCTCTATAATTGTCTTTCCTTTTGCTTTTACAGCAGCAAGCATAATATTGATCGTTGCCCCAACGCTAACAACATCTAGGTATATACGTGCACCAGTCAATTCCTTCGCACGCAAATAGATTGCTCCCTGTTCATTTGTAACTTCTGCTCCAAGTGCTTCAAAGCCTTTAATATGCTGGTCAATAGGTCTAGGGCCTAAAAAACAGCCACCAGGTAACCCTATAACCGCTTTTTTAAATTTCCCAAGCATTGCACCCATAAAATAATATGATGCTCTTAGTTTTTTTACTTTTCCATTTGGTAGCGGCATCGCTATCATCTTAGCAGGATCAATGTGCACGGTTTGTCCATCCCAGGAAACCGAACCTCCAATTTCCTCTAGTAAATCCCCTAATGTGTACACATCAGATATTTGCGGAAGTCCTTCTATCGTCACGTCAGAGTCAGCCAATATAGCAGCAGGTAATAATGCGACAGCACTATTTTTCGCTCCACTTATACGAACTTTGCCATTTAGAAAATGACCACCTTCAACGAACATTTTTTGCATGTAAAAACCTCACTTAAGCAAGGAACATGCGAGCGCATATCCATGCGCCCACATTTACTTGCAATCTTTATTGCAGTAAACACTGCCTTGTCTCTTAGGTTGTACAACATTTCCATTTATATGCAACTAATTTTTTTTATTCCAATCAGCCAAAAACTTTTCAATTCCTTGATCTGTTAATGGATGTGACACGAGTTGCTGAAGTACTTTAAATGGAATAGTGGCTATATGTGCACCCTTTTGTGCAGCATCTATAACATGTAAAGGATGGCGAATTGATGCAGCAATAATTTCAGTGTGAATGCTATGCTTCCTAAAAATATCAGCGATCGTTTCAATCAGGTCCATTCCGTTATGCCCAATATCATCGAGGCGACCAAGAAAAGGAGACACATAAGTTGCACCAGCACGAGCAGCAAGCAAAGCTTGATTTGCATTAAAAATAAGTGTAACGTTCGTCTTAATGTTTAAATCACTGAATGCTTTCACTGCCTTTAAGCCTTCTAGTGTCATTGGAACCTTCACTGTAATATTAGGAGCTATAGCCGCAAGCTCTTTTCCCTCTCGTATCATGCCCTCTGCATTTTCTGCAATTACTTCCGCACTAACCGAGCCAGACACTTCATTCGTTATCTCTTGCAGACGATCATGAAAAGATACACCTTCTTTTGCTACAAGACTAGGGTTTGTGGTTACCCCATCTAGAACACCAAGTGCATTTGCTTCACGAATTTCATCAATATTAGCTGTATCAATAAAGAATTTCATAAATTCCTGCCCCCTTCACATATTGTATAAAAAACTTAGCTTGTTTTTAAAACAATCTATCTTCTATATTATAAAGCATGAGCTTGTAAAAGATAAGAAAATACGTTTATGCTTTTTGTGATGAACCAAATTCACGCATTTTACCAATAACAGTTTCTTTAATCGCATCTTTACCAGGTCCTAAGTATTTACGTGGATCATATAGATCAGGGTTTTCGTTCAAAACTTCACGTACCTTATTCGCTTGAGCGATTTGATTTTCTGTATTTACATTAATTTTAGCAGTTCCAAGTGAAATAGCGCGTTGAATATCTTTTGTAGGAATACCTGTACCTCCGTGAAGTACTAAAGGTAGTTCTACTGTATCTAGAATTTCTTCCATTTCTTTGAAGCCAAGGTTAGGTTCCCCTTTATAAGGACCATGAACAGAACCCAGTGCAGGAGCTAAACAGTCAATACCTGTTGCATCAACTAATTTTTTACACTCTTTTGGATCTGCATAAATAACTCCATCGGCAACTACATCGTCTTCTTGTCCACCGACAGTTCCTAGCTCAGCTTCTACAGACACACCGTGTAAGTGAGCTAATTCCACGACTTTTTTCGTAACAGCTATATTTTCTTCTAATGGATCATGAGACGCATCAATCATAACAGAAGTGAAACCAGCATGAATTGCTTCCGCACACTTTGCAAAGCTTGAACCGTGATCTAAATGTATCGCAACAGGTACAGTTGTGCCATATGCTTCCATTAGTGATTTCACCATTGCAACAACAACATTAAAACCACCCATATATCTTGCAGCACCTTCAGAAACCCCGATAATGACAGGAGATTTTTCCTCTTCTGCAGCTTGCAAAATGGCTTGACCGTACTCTAGGTTATTTAAGTTAAATTGACCAACTGCATAACCATTTTCTTTCCCTTTTTCTAACATTTCTTTCATTGATACTAATGGCATGTATATCCTCCTCTAGATGAACATTACACCTATGTCAAAATAAATTACACTAATAGAATACCAACAACTGCACAAAGTCGCAACAATACGCTTGTGAAATTATTTCAAAATGGAGTGAACCAATTCGCAAACTTCCTTAATATTAAATGGTTTACTAAGAATGGTTACAATATTATTACAATCTTCTTTTTCTCGAACAACACCTTCTGTCATGCCAGTCATGACAATTACAGGGATTTGATTGTTTGGTTTTTCCAACTGCTTTAATACTTCAAATGCATTGAATATCGGTAATTGATAATCCATCAACACTAAATGGTAAACGGAAGCATTCATCTTTTCTAGCCCCTCTTTTCCAGTGCTAGCAGTTTCTACATGATATCCTTCTTCCGTTAGTATATCCGTTAATAGCATACAGATACCTGGCTGATCATCAACAACAAGGATTGTTTTTTTCACTATTAACTTCCCCTTTCCAAATCATTTGCCCCCAACAATACTATTCTCTATTACATAACAGATATCCTGCTGCATTTGCTGTTTATCTTAGAGAAACTTGGCTTATCTCCAAGTCTTATGGAGAAAAGCTTTTTTTCTTATACGATAAACCCTAATTTTATACTTTTTTATAGTATAAATAAAATAAAAAAGGGAGCCGCCTACCTTCACCCCGACTCCCGTTTCTAACATATCCCTTATTTATAGACTCCTTATGCTTTCTGAAAATCAACTGCCGCTCCAACAAATCCTTTAAATAAAGCTTGTGCTCGAGTCGGTCGCGATGTAAATTCTGGATGGAATTGACTTGCTACAAACCAAGGATGATCTGCAATTTCAATCGTTTCTACTAGTCGACCATCAGGGCTAGTACCAGAAAATACAAAACCGTATTCTTCCATTTGCTCACGGTAAACATTATTAAATTCATAACGATGACGGTGGCGTTCTTCAATATAATCAGCACCATTATAAGCTGCTTTCACTTTTGTACCGTCTTTTAGTTTGCAAGGGTAAACTCCAAGTCTCAATGTGCCACCAAGGTCAGAGATATCTTTTTGCTCTGGAAGCAAATCAATAATCGGGTATGCTGTATCAGGATCAATTTCTGAAGAATGCGCACCATAAAGACCTACGACATTGCGAGCAAACTCTACAGTAGCTAATTGCATACCTAAACAAATGCCTAAGAACGGAATTTTATTTTCACGTGCGTATTGAACAGCTGTGATTTTCCCTTCAATACCTCGATCACCAAATCCTCCAGGTACTAAAATCCCATCTACATGCTGTAATTGTTCATGAATCGTTTTCTCATCGAGCAACTCCGAATTCACCCAATGTACACGAATATCAGCATCATACATAAATCCAGCATGCTTCAATGCTTCTACTACGGACAAATAGGCATCCGGAAGCTCCACATATTTCCCAACTAAAGCTATATCTACTGTTTTGGATAAGTGACGCACTTTGTTTAGAAGCTCCAGCCACTCTTCCATATCTGCCTCCTTGCAGTCTAGCCCAAAATGATTACAAGTGAGCTCATCTAATCGTTGCTCTTGTAAAGCAATCGGCACTTGATACAATGTATCTGCATCTAACATTTCTATAACAGCTTTTTCATTTATATCACAAAACAAAGCTATCTTTTCCTTCATTTCTTTACTAATCGCTTGTTCGGTTCGTAACACGATAACGTCTGGCTGAATTCCTAATGAACGTAATTCTTTGACACTGTGTTGTGTGGGTTTTGTTTTCATTTCACCAGCAGCTTGAATATAAGGAACAAGGGTACAATGCAAATACATAACGCTGTCCCTGCCTACATCTTTCTTAATTTGGCGAATAGCTTCCAAAAAAGGTAATGATTCAATATCACCAACCGTGCCACCAATCTCCGTTATAACAATGTCTGCTCCTGTCGCTTCACCCGCACGAAATACTTGTTCTTTTATTTCGTTTGTAATATGTGGTATAACTTGAACTGTTCCACCTAAATAGTCTCCACGTCGTTCTTTGCGAATGACACTTGAATACACTTTACCTGTTGTAATATTGCTATATTTATTTAGATTAATATCGATAAAGCGTTCGTAGTGACCTAAATCTAAGTCTGTCTCCGCACCATCTTCTGTCACATAAACTTCTCCATGTTGATAAGGACTCATCGTACCAGGGTCAACATTAATATAAGGGTCAAATTTTTGGATCGTCACTTGTAAACCGCGATTTTTTAATAACCTTCCTAATGAAGCAGCTGTAATTCCTTTTCCTAAAGAGGATACAACTCCTCCAGTTACAAAAATATACTTGGTCATCTTTTCTTTCCCTCTTTCTCTATATTGTGAAATGCGATAATGAAAACTTTATTCAGTAAGCTGATTGCTTACTGGATGCCTAAGTACCACATGGGTATATAAAGTAAAGATTCTTACATGAATCCATCGCTTAGGAGCTATTTTCTCTCACTTAACTTGTTTCGCATGCGTAACAAGCGGCATAAAACCCTAGCAAAAACAATAAAAGCGTCTCCCCAATCAACCGAGGAAACGCTTTGTTAATTAAAATAAAAGAGCCCAAGATAAATTGTACTGACCTCATTAAAAAAAGTCAAGGCTTTAAAGGATGTTTTAAATTTCCAGATGCATTGTATTCGTTATCCAATGTCGTTTAATTTCTATCCTCAGTTTCATCGTCATCGTCATACGCTTCATCCAAATCTTCATCATATGCTTCATCGTCAAAATCTTCGTCTAATTCTTCTGCATCATAATCTAGACCTATATCTAAATCATCATCTAAAATCTCAATATCCTCATCAACAATATCCAACTCATCTTCGTCTTTTTTCTTCTTTGCTTTTTTCTTTCTTTTCGGAGCAACATTTACTTCTTCATCCATTTTTTCTACAGGGTACCAACGCTTTAATCCCCACATATTTTCGCCAACAGTAAGAAATCTACCTTCAACATTTAAATCTGTATAAAATTGTGCAATCGCATCTTTCTTTTGCTTTTCTGTATAGCCTTTCAAATCTGCTAAACGATTAAATAAGTCTTTAAAGTGAAATGATTTTCTTTCTTCTGCCAGTAATAAGCTAGCCAACTCAATCATTGGCATTTTTTGAATTTCTTCGTGGCTATATTGATTTAAGCTCACGGTCATGCACTCCCTTTAATTTATATTGATGGCTTCTATACCGTTTATTTCATAATAATGAGGTTGCATAATAGAAATGGTTCTCTGTTTGAACACGCACGAATAATATATTATGTAACCTACTTTTGTTCTATCCCTCTATTCTCTTTAATGGATATGAACAACATAATTGAAACCACTTTAACCATACCATACATTATAAACAAAATTATATAGTTTATGCTAGAGATAAAGCAGAAAAAATGCAAGTAAAATGTAGATAGTGACCGCTACGGAAAAACACTACGATTTCCATGGACTGGAGCTCAGACTCCTCGAAAGAAAACAGTTCGCTTTTTTCCTGGGGGGACTTTCCACTGCGCTTTCCCACCGGACAAGGGAAGCTGCGTCAGCGAAACATCGCATGAAGAAAATGACTGTTCATTTTCGAGGAATCTCCGTGTTTTTCCTCCGCTAACTTAATAGTATCAACTGTCGCTATTTTGGACTGTATCCGCTCGCTCTTACGCAATCCAATCTACTTAACAAACGGATAGTGTATATTTCCATCATGCACCAAGGTATGTTGAAAGCAAAGCGACCCAAACGTGAACCATTTTTGTTCTTCTAGTTGGATTGTCCATCCTTGTTCTTGTTGCTTTTCTTTGATAACCTTGTTCGCCTGCACGAGCACTTTATACATCACATATTGAAGACGTTCTTCCAAACAGACTAAATCATATGATTTTTTATTTATGTTAGAAAAGCTTGTCTATCGTAAGCATTTATAACGATAGAACACCGTCGTTTTGCTTAAACTATAAATCTTAAAAAATCTATAGTGTGAAAAAGAAAAACTTCGCATGAGAAACGTTATACTCATACAAAGCTTTTTGGTTTCCAACGAGATGGTATGCCTGCTTTCTTTAGCTTTTATCGCTCAAGGATTTAGCCTGAATAGATTGTATTAGAAATTGAATTTGGCTATCCATGTAAGTCTCCAGTGTAAATTGCTTTTGTAACATCCATCTCCGAAATCCCCACATCTGCCCTTGAATAAAAATATTATTGGCAAGGAGTTGCCGCTCATTCGAGTTCAAGGAATGAGGAAAGCATTTAGCAATAACTCGCTCTAACATAGACACCATATCTTTTTCTTTCTGTAGCACATAATCTTTACTCTCTTTTTTTAGCGACTTTACTTCTTGGTACATAATGATGACTTCTTCTTGCATGTCATCCATTAAATAAAAATAGGAACGAATTACATTAATAAAATGCGCCAAGGAAGAATTATCAGGATCAATTTGTGCTTCTAAACGTTCACGTACCTGTAAATAAATAGAGTCACATACAAGAAATAGAATGTCTTCTTTTGTACGAATGTATTCATATAAAGTTCCGATGCTAAACCCGGCTTCTTTGGCAATTTCTCTTGTTGTTGTCCGATGGAACCCCTTTTTTTCAAACAAACTAATCGCGGATCTAATAATTTGATTCCGTCGCTTCTCAATTAACGACGGATCTTTGATGGAAGAAAGGATCGAGTTCATTTCCTTCACTCCTTCCCGTTAGGTACTTGGATTCCCACATGCGGCAGTAGCTAATAGCTTAAAACACAAGCTATACGAACGACATCACACACATTGTAAACAGATGTCACCTTACAGTCCGTTTCGTGTTAAAGAGTTAAGATATCATTTTGTAAGCATCCTACCAATGACGAGACGTTGAATTTCATTTGTTCCTTCATATATTTGGGTGATTTTTGCATCTCGCATGTATCGTTCGACAGGATAATCTTTCGTATATCCGTAACCACCAAATATTTGTACAGCCTCCACCGTAATCCTCATCGCGGCATCACCTGCGAACAACTTCGACATAGCAGAAGCCTTTCCGTATTCCATACCCTGTGATTCCAACCAAGCTGCTTGATACGTCAGTAAGCGAGCAGCTTCTACCTCTGTAGCCATGTCTGCTAATTTAAACGAAATACCTTGATTTGCTGCAATTGGCTTACCAAATTGTACCCTTTCCTTGGCATACGTGGTCGCAGCATCCAAAGCACCTTGCGCAATTCCTAATGCCTGTGCCGCAATACCATTTCGCCCACCATCTAACGTGCTCATTGCTATTTTAAACCCTTCCCCTTCGTTACCAAGTCGATTTGCTTTTGGTATACGGCAATTTTCAAAAATTAATTCCGTTGTCGGTGAAGATCGAATTCCGAGCTTTTTTTCTTTTTTACCAAATGAAAATCCTTTTGTTCCTTTTTCAACGATAAATGCTGTAATACCTTTATGCTTAGCATCAGCGTCTGTTTTAGCAAAAACAATATACATATCTGCTACCTCGCCGTTGGTAATCCACACTTTATTACCGTTTAAAATGTAACTGTCTCCATCTTCTTTTGCAGTTGTTGACATAGACACAACATCACTTCCCGCAGCAGGTTCGGATAAAGCATAGGCACCTAACGCCTTTCCAGTTGCTAAGCGATGCAAAAAGTTGTGCTTTTGTTCTTCTGAACCGTACTTATAAATTGGCCAACTCGCTAAAGATACATGCGCAGATAAAGTGACGCCTGTCGAAGCACATACACGTGACAGCTCTTCAACAGCTATAACATAACTCATATAATCAGAGCCAATCCCGCCATATTCTTCTGGCCAAGGAATTCCCGTTAGCCCAAGTTCTGCCATCTGGTCAAAAATCACCCGATCAAATCGCTCTTCTTCATCTCGTTCTGCAGCTGAAGGTTCTACTTCATTTTCCGCAAATTCGCGTACCATTTTTTTTAGCATCTTTTGTTCATCCGTAAGATCAAAATTCATGGACATTTCCTCCTTATTGTTTGAGTAAATTTTTAGCTACCACCATGCGTTGAATTTCACTCGAGCCTTCGTATATTTCCGTAATTTTTGCGTCACGGAACAGTCGTTCAACAGGATAATCTTCCGTATAGCCGTAACCACCAAATATTTGCACCGCTTCAATGGCATTATCTACAGCTACTTTAGAAGCGTGTAATTTAGCCATGGAAACTTCTTTCCCTGATGTCACACCACGCTCTACGAAATGAGTTGCTTGGTAGACGAGTAGTTTAGCCGCCTCTGTCCGAGTTGCCATGTCCGCTAATTTAAAGGAAATGCCTTGGTTTTCTGCAATTGACTTGCCAAATTGCTTTCGTTCTTTGGCATACTTTGTTGCCTGCTCTAGCGCTGCTTCACTTATTCCAAGCGCTTGAGCCGCTATACCAATTCTACCGACATTTAAATTATGCATGGCAATTTTAAACCCTTTTCCTTCTTCTCCCAAAAGTTGTTCTTTGCTAATGCGACAATTGTCAAACGTCAGTGTCACTGTATTGGATCCGTGTAGCCCCATTTTCTTCTCTGGTTTACCAATGATAAGCCCGGGAGTATCCCGCTCCACGATAAACGCACTAATTTCTCTTTCTCCTGTACGCGCAAAGGTGATATATGTATCAGCCACACCACCATTTGTAATAAACACTTTCGACCCATTTAAAATGTATACCTCTCCGTCTTTCACAGCTTTTGTTTTTAGACTTGCTGCATCCGATCCTGCATTCGGCTCTGTTAAAGCAAAAGCCCCTAAATATTCACCACTTGCCAGTTTAGGAAGGTAAAAATCCTTTTGCTGTTCCGTACCAAAATAAAGAATCGGATTCGTTCCAACAGATGTATGGACGGATAAAATAACACCTACCGTTGCACTCACCTTTGATATCTCATGAATGGTTTGAATATACGCAGTGTAATCCATTCCTGCTCCGCCATATTTCTCTGGAATAGGAATTCCCATTAGTCCAAGCTCTCCCATTTGCTTGACGACTTCTATTGGAAAGCGATCCTCCTCTTCCATAAGAGGTACCGCCTTCAAGATTTCGGTTTGCGCAAAATCTCTCACCATTTTATTTAGCATTTGTTGCTCGTCGGTCCAACGCAGCATATTGTTTTCCTCCTCGATCTTTACAAGTTTTTACGTATACACATAAAAACCTCGACCTGTTTTTTTACCTAACCATCCCGCTTGCACATATTGCTTAAGTAACGGGCAAGGTCGGTATTTACTATCGGAAAAGCCTTCATGCAGTACCTCCATAATGTACAAACATGTATCCAAACCAATAAAGTCAGCGAGTGTTAACGGACCCATCGGATGATTCATACCTAGTTTCATCGATGTATCTATATCTTCTGCCGTAGCAACTCCTTCTTGTAATGTATAAATAGCCTCGTTAATCATTGGCATTAATATACGGTTGGAAACAAAACCTGGGAAATCCGCGACAGTAACTGGCGTTTTATGTAATGCTCTCGCCATTTGCTCAACTTTAAAATAGGTTTCATCACTTGTTTGTAATCCCCGAATAATTTCCACCAACTCCATAATTGGAACCGGATTCATAAAATGCATGCCAATCACCCGGTCAGGGCGATTCGTCGCAGATGCTAGTTTAGTAATTGGCAAAGATGACGTATTAGAAGCTAAAATAGTACGTGCTGGCGCTAATTGGTCCAACTCTTTAAAAATAGCCGCTTTTGCATCCATATTTTCGATGACAGCCTCAATAACGATATCCGCCTTTTCCACAGCTTCTACCTTCTCTGCACGTTGCAATCTTTGCAGCGTTTCATCACGTTGTTCTTCCGTTATTCGTTCTTTTTCAAAAGCTCGTTGTACAAACGTGTGAATTCTTTTCATACCATTATCCAATGATGCGACATGTTTATCATATACGACTACATGAAACCCAGCTTGAGCACAGACCTGGGCAATTCCTGCCCCCATTTGCCCAGCGCCTATGACCATCACTTGTTTAATATCCAATTCCTCTCCCCCTTGTTAATTACTGTTTAGGTACTTCGATTAAAACAGCGTCACCTTGACCTCCTCCGCTACAAATTGCAGCAATGCCAAGTCCACCCCCACGTCGTTTAAGCTCATAAATAAGCGTTAGAATAATCCGCGCTCCACTTGCACCGATTGGATGACCCAATGCAACTGCCCCACCATTTACATTCACCTTTTCCGGATCCATCCCGGCAATTTTGCCACTCGCTAATGCCACTGCAGCAAACGCTTCATTAATTTCAAATAAATCAATTTCTTCTTTGGAATACCCCGTTTTTTCCAATAATTGATTAATAACTAGACCTGGTGTTTTCGGAAAATCTTCTGCAGGAACAGCAATTTCCGTATGCCCTTTTATAACTGCTAATGCTTCTTTTCCAAGTTCAGAAGCTTTTTCATCTGACATAACAACAAATGCACATGCACCATCATTTATCCCCGGAGCATTCCCTGCGGTGATCGTACCATCTCGGTCAAATGCCGATCGAAGCTTCGCTAGTTTTTCTATGCTCGTATCTTTTCTTGGAGCTTCATCTTGATCGACAATAATTGGCCCCCCCCTACGTTGTGGCACTTCCATAGCTACAATCTCTTCAGCAAACTTGCCATCCTCTATCGCTTCTACAGCACGTTGATGGCTGCGATACGCCCATTCATCCTGTTCCTCTCGCGTTAAATCATACTCTGCTGCTGTCGTATTGCCATACGTTCCCATATGCACACCATGGAAAGAACAAGTCAATCCATCATGTACCATCATATCGACAACTTTCTTGTCACCCATTCGATTACCCCAACGAGCATCTGGTAAAAAGTATGGAGCATTACTCATGCTCTCCATCCCACCAGCAACAATGATATCTTCATCTCCTAAACGAATAAGCTGGTTTGCTAATGTAACACTTCGTAATCCCGAGGCACATACCTTGTTCACCGTTTCTGTCTTCACTTCCCAAGGAATTCCTGCTTCCCTGGCTGCTTGTCTAGAAGGAATTTGCCCTTGACCGCCCTGTAAAACATTTCCTATAATTACCTCATCTACATCACTACCAGTTATATGGGCACGTTTTAATGCTTCTTCAATAGCCTTCCCCCCTAACTGTGAAGCGGTAAAAGGTTGTAGTGCACCACCAAACTTTCCAAACGGAGTCCTAGCTCCAGATACAATCACTGCTTCTCTCATAACTTATTAATCACTCCTTTATTTTGATTGAACGCTCGCTCATCGTTTCATTCGGAATATGTTCAAAAAGCTAGTTACTTAGAAAAACTTGGCTTGTCGCC
>NZ_JABXHF010000118.1:0-5770 GCF_013393565.1 Virgibacillus sp. | reverse complement strand
CAGCCATACTTAGCTTAATAAACAAACCAACTTTCGTCTATTATTCTGCTCAAGGCGCTTCAACCCTCATGCCAAGGTGTATTTTCGTTTTTCAATTCATGATTTTTTTTACACCCTTCCCTCCAAATAGACATGGCTTTTTCATGGTCTCCTATATGGTATGCAGCTAATGCATAAAAGCGAAAATAAGATAGATGCCCATTCAATTTGTCTTTTTTTAGCATTTTAAATCTATCTACAGCAGCTACATACTGCCCTGTTCGGGCTAATGTTACTGCAATACGTAATTTTTGTTGCTCGTGAATTGGATATACTTTTAGTAATGGCTCGATATAGAAATTATATGCTTCCATATGACCTAAATAATAATTAAATATAGCTAAATTATTGCATCCATATAGTGAAATTGGATTTGATTCCATTTCTTCAAGCTCCATATTAACCGCTCGCTGTTCATGGCCTAAAAAAAAGAGCGTTTCTGCGTACTCATGCTTTATATTTGGTTGATTTGGAAACAAGATAAGCATTTCCTCTAAAATATGCATCGCCTTTTCCCACTCATGATGCTCCATATGGTAAAAAACCGTTTCCTGATAGATAAGAAGTTCATCCTCTTCTTCCAACTCTTCATCCTCTAGGTCTTCTTCAATTTCAAGTAGTTCTAATAAATGGAAAACTTCTTCTTTAAAGTCCCCATTCGAATCTTTTTCTATATAGAGATGAGCGTACTTTTTTGCATCATTTAATAATCCTAAATGAGCGAAATTGTTCGCTATTAAATAGTAACAATCGACATTCTCAGAAACCTTTAGTACATTCATTAAAAGGTCATTAGCAGCATGGTAAGCGCCAATTTCCGTATATATAATAGATAATTGACATTGATACAAAGTTTCATCAGGCTTGTGATCAATTGCCTTTTTTACCCACTTGACAGCACTATCAAATTTTCTTTTTTGGAAAGCTTCTATACCTTTTGTAAAATAAAAATCACCTTCAGGAATAAAAGGGAGAACGTTATTTTGTTTTCCTTTCGTTTTATTCGTAACTTGCTGCATAATAAATATCCCCCTAATTTGTAGACATACAAATTTAATTATACCATATTTAGTAGCACGTTGATATAGATTCGAATAAGAGTAAAGCACGAGGCAATCCTACGTGTACGGAAAATTCTTAAGCTTTTTTCAACAAAACGGGCATCTCCCAATAGATGCCCGTTTTTGCTTTAATTATTTAATACTGGATGAGTAGCCTCTTCCATTGCTATATTTAATTCACCTGTATACTTCTCTACTTCCTCATTCGTCCATTGTAATACCTTAGCCATATATGAAATAACTTTGTCTTTATGTGCCTTTACCCATTCTATTTCAAAAAATAATGCCCCAGTTCGTCGAATAAAGAAGTCTACAGGCTTATACGCTGCCTCGTACTCTAGCGCATATACTAGTTCTGCAAAAAGACAACGTTCGATCCCTTCAGCACTTGCTTCTTGCTGTCGATCACGGTAAAATTCCAAGATTTTATCAAAATTCGATCCATACCTGTAAATTAATCGTTTAGCTGTCGAATCATCTATCCCTTCTGCTACTGCTTCCTCTGTCTTACGAACAACAAATTTGGCAAACCCTTGCGAGCCACCAACTTCTCCACCTGAGATTGGGAGATGTACTGTATCAGATTTAGAATATAAAATACCTTCTTCTTCTTTTAACTGCTGTGTAACTTTATCCACGACATCTTCGGCCATCTTACGGTAGCCGGTTAATTTCCCCCCAGCCATTGAAATCAGCCCAGAATCAGAGACAAATATTTCGTCTTTACGTGATATTTCTCCTGGGTTGTCTTTCCCTTCTTCAGCAATCAATGGGCGTAAACCAGCCCAGCTCGATTCTACATGGTCGGCAGTAATATTTAATGACGGGAACATATAGTTAATAGCATTCAAAATATAGTCCCGATCAGAAACTGTCGTTGTCGGATTCGCAATATCCCCTTTGTAACTCGTATCTGTTGTACCGACATAGGTTACATTTTCACGAGGTATCGCAAAAATCATGCGACCATCTGGGCTATCAAAATAAATAGCTTGTTGTAATGGGAAAACTTTTTTTGAGAATACAAGATGAACCCCTTTTGTTAAATGTAGCGCTTTCCCTTGTTTGGATCCGTCTATCTCTCTTAATTCATCCACCCATGGCCCACCGGCATTAATCATTTTTTTTGCATGCACTTGATAGCGTTTTCCTTTAATTTGATCTTCAATAATAGCACCTGTTATTTGTTTATTTTTATCATATATAAAGTCAATCACTTTAGCATAGTTAGCTGCATGTGCCCCTTTTTGTACAGCTTTTTTCAATACTTCCATCGTTAATCGGGCATCATCCGTCTTATACTCTACGTAATAACCGGCTCCTTTCAAGCCATCTTGTTTAATCAACGGTTCCTTTGCCAAAGCTTCTTCCATATTTAACATTTTTCGCCGTTCTGATTTTTTTACACCAGCTAGCAAATCGTATACGCGCAAACCAATATTTGTCGTAACTGGTCCAAATGTGCCTCCTTTATAAAACGGCAACATCATCCATTCTGGCGTTGTTACATGTGGGCCATTTTCATACACAATAGCTCTTTCCCGTCCTACTTCTGCTACCATTTTAACTTCCATTTGCTTTAAGTAACGAAGCCCGCCATGGACAAGTTTTGTTGAACGACTAGAAGTTCCTGCTGCAAAATCTTGCATCTCCGCTAGCCCTGTTTTCATCCCTCGCATTGTAGCGTCTAAAGCAATTCCGGACCCAGTAATCCCCCCACCAATGACCAATAAATCCAGTTGCTTACTTTCCATATGTTTTAAGTTATCCTCACGTTGAAAGCTTGAAAAAGTATGCATTCTCCATCACTCCCTAAATATTCGACTATTGTTTCTATATATCCATACCCCATTTACAGGATACGCATGTATAAAATGGAACGGAAATATATTTACACATAAAAGATAAACGATTATTATTCATCAATGCTGCGTTTAGAAAAACTTGGCTAGATGTATACGATAAACCAAGTGTAAAAAAAGAAAGCCACAAAACAAACTAATATAATATATATTAGTTGCTTTGCGGCTTCTCCATATCTCCGTCCATCTATTAACTTACTTAAAGTATAACATATATGTAGGCAGTCAACAATGATTTCCTTTTACCCTATTACCAAAGATCTGTATTAGATGTTGAGACTCCTACAGCTCCAGCCTCTAGCGCTTGTCTTACTTGATCACTTGTTTTAATGAGTCCCCCAGCAATAACTGGCAGCTTTGTTTGTTCATTTATCGATTGAATCATGGTAGGGATTAGACCTGGTAATACTTCAATACAATCCGGCTTGGCATTTTCAATCTGCTTTAAATTTTGCTCCAGCGCTAAACTGTCCAATAGAAACACCCGTTGAATAGCCAGTAAGCCATGTTTTTTAGCCATGCGAATAACATTTGCTCTTGTTGATAAAATACCATCTGGTTTGATTTCCCTAAGTACATATTCCATTCCGTAATCATCCGACTTTAAACCTTGAATTAAATCGAAGTGAATTAAAATATTTTTATTTGATTTTTTAGTGTGGGCAACGAGACTCTTAATTTGTGCTAAACGTGTTTCTAAAATAACAATAGTCGGGTATCCTGTTTCTAATGCTTTATCAAAGTCCTTCATCTTACGTATAGCCGGCAATATACCAGTCGGAACGTGCAAATCTTTCACCTGCCTTCATTTGAATTATGTTTTTCCTCCCTTTCTTTTTTTGTATGGATTATTTGCATTGGATTTCCCCCAACAAATGCTCCTTCAGGCACATCTTTGTGAATTAATGTACCAGCTGAAACAATCGCCCTATCACCAATATGAACTCCCGGCAAAATAGTCGTGTTCGCTCCTATCATGACTTCATCACCGATCCTAACCTCTCCAAGCCGATACTCTGTAATTAAATATTCATGAGCTAAGATCGTCGTATTATAGCCAATGACACTATTTTTTCCTACCGTAATCTTTTCAGGAAACATTATATCTGGCATAACCATAAGCGCAAAAGCAGTTTGTTTACCAATTTTCATCGATAAGCATGTACGATAAAGCCAGTTTTTCACAGGTAAAAAAGGCGTATATCTGGCTAGCTGAATGATGATAAAATTCCTCATGATTTTCCAAAATGACACTGTCTTATACATTTGCCATAAGGAATTTGTATGTTGCACAGGGTAACGCTTTGTTCTTCGCATGTTTTACACTCCTGTAAGGTTTAAAAGATCACGCATATCCTCTAGCATAAATGTTGGTTCATATTGTAATAAACGTTCTTTTCCTTTAAAAGACCATGCTACTCCAGCTGTTTGCACACCTGCATTTTTCCCAGCCTCTATATCGTGTGCGTTATCGCCGATCATCAATGTTGAAGGTTGTTCTGCAGTTAACTCTTCCATCGCTTTATATACTGGTTCTGCGTGTGGTTTTGGGTTCTTGACATCATCTAATGTAATCACAGTATCAAAATAAGCTGTTAACTTTGTAGTAGATAACCCTTTTTCCACACCTGATCGCATTTTAGTTGTAACAACCCCTAATTTGAATCCGTTTCGTTTTAGCTGCTCCAATGTTTCTATAACATAAGGAAATACCTTAACATAATTATCATGTTCTTTCATATTATGGCTTCGATACGTTTGCACCATGCTGTCTGCCTTTTCTGAATCGATTGCCTTAAACGTATCTACTAAAGGAGGACCATTAAACTCAATAATTTCTTCTCGCGTAAATTGTAGATTATATTGCTTAAATGTATGGAAAAACGAGGCGATAATTAACTCATTTGTATCTATTAATGTCCCATCTAAATCAAAAAGTATTGTACGAATGCTCATTTGTTGTCGGTTCCTTCCTTTTATTTTTATCTAGTTTATTCCAAATATAAGCTATTGTCATCGTTAATACAATCGCTGTTACTAAACGAATGATTAATAGCGGCCAAACTGGTATACCTAGCGGAATAAAGACGAGCGTATCTTCTACAACAGCATGACAAGATACAAGAAAGATCAGCGCAAGTATCATATCCTTTCTCTCGACTCCATCTTCTTTCACAGCCTGTATCATAACTCCAGCACCATAAGCTAAACCAATCGTTAGCCCTGCTACCATCGTCATCGAAGTATTTTCTTTCATTCCAAGTGCTTTTGTAAATGGACCAAAGCCTTTGGAAAGTTTTGTTAGCCAACCCATTTCGCGCAAAAATTGCATTACAATCATAAGCGGAATAACAATAAGTGCTAATTGAACTATCGCAATAGCTGCTGTCTGTAAACCGTGTAAAACAATTTCCCCCCAGCCATTTAAAGCAGGGGTTGAACTGGAAATAAAACCGTAAACAGCTTGTTCGGAACCACCTTCCCATACAAGGTTAATGACAATTGCAGCAAATAGCGCTAAACCTATACGAATTCCAGAAATGAGCCACCAACTAACTCCTACCCTGGACGCTACTGCCGATTCAATAAATAAGTTATGGGAAAATGACAGCATTATAGCCATAATAAAAACTTCTTTTACCGTAAATTCAAAAGAAACAATAGCTGCTATACCTGCATATAGATTTAATGCATTTCCTAGCACTAATGGAACAGCTGCTTCTCCGGAAAGCCCAAATACCCCCATTATAGGTGTTAGCTGTTTGATCACCCATGGAAGTACGGGTGTAAATTGTAAAATGGTTACAA
>NZ_JABXHF010000036.1:0-40458 GCF_013393565.1 Virgibacillus sp. | reverse complement strand
TGGTCACCGAGTGTCTAAGTACCGGGATCCGCGAGTTTTACCATTAAAAAATATTGCAATCAAACTATCTGGAAACGACAGCAAGTTGGATTTGGCCACTCATGTTGAGGAAATGACACTACAATTGCTTAAAGAATATAAACCTAATAAACAATTTATAACCAATGTTGAATTTTATGCAGCTGCGTTGCTAAATGCTGTTGGTTTTGATAACAATTTGTTAACAGCAACTTTTGCGGTTAGCAGATCGGTTGGGTGGTGTGCACATTCAATAGAGGCTGCTAATGGTCCCTTGATTTATCCTCAATCGGTTTATTCAGGACCGCGAATTGGTTTATGATCGTAAATGTTTATGTTTTTCATTTGTCTGTCTATTTTGATTAGGCAAACTGAAGTTCTTGTATTGTTGTTTCTATTTTACCAAAGCAAATTAAGGGATGTTTATTATGTCTTTTACAGATATTTTCCTAATCCTAATTACAGGTTTTATAGCAGGTTTTATTAATACAATGGCCGCAGGGGGATCTCTTTTAACCCTACCTGTTTTAATTTTTCTTGGTTTACCATCCGCAGTTGCCAACGGAACTAATCGGGTTGCTATAGTGGTCCAAAGTATTGCTGCGACAACGAATTTTTATCGAAAAGGATACTTTGACAAAAAACTTGGTTTCTTGCTAAGCATTCCAGCTATTATAGGGTCAGTAATAGGAGCCAACCTTGCCGTCTCTATATCTGATCAATTATTTAACCGGATACTTGCTGTTATAATGGTAATTACAGTTATATTTATTATCTGGAGACCGGAAAAGAAAATTTCAGCGATTGGCAATGGAGACTATTCTATCGTTCGTAAAGTGTTGGGTATCACTACTTTCTTTTTTGTGGGGATTTACGGTGGATTTATTCAAGCAGGAGCTGGTTTTTTTATAATTGCTGGTTTAACAGCCATTTTTGGAATTAGTCTTGTTAAATCAAACAGTATTAAGGTTTTTGTCGGTGGAATTTACATTTTGGTTTCTCTTTTTGTATTCATTATTCATGGGCAAATTAATTGGTATCTTGGTTTGTCCTTGGCGGTTGGAAATGCCTTTGGAGCCTGGGCTGGAAGTCATATCGCCATATATAAGGGTGATAAATGGATTCGGGTTTTTCTTATCATCACCGTATTTTTCATGGCAGGGAAGCTTTTGGGTTTTTTTGATTTTTAGAATATTTATAAAAATCCTGGCTGAACTTTTGACGCATTGCCCTTATCTTTCTGCTATCTCGCAGCATCGTTAGTGAATCTGGACGGAGGTTTGGGTTTAATTATACAAAACAAGAACAGCTATTGGGGCAGAATGTAGTTCCAGTAGCTGTTATCTCATCTAATTCTATGATATGGTGTCCTAATAATAATTCCTAAATAATGTCTGCTGAAGCAACTGTGGCACTGAATCATCCGTTTTGGACTACATATATTTAGTTGATTTTTCATGTTTTATATGATTTTTAAAATATGATTCTGCAGTCAAAATATAGACAAGGAAAAAATATAACCCCACTTATAAGAAGTGAGGTTATATCTAAAATATATCTACCATGTACTAATTAACGAAGTAATTGAAGTACGCCTTGTGGTTGTTGGTTAGCTTGTGCAAGCATAGATTGAGCAGCTTGTGTAAGAATGTTGTCCTTCGTAAAGTTCATCATTTCTTTCGCCATATCCACATCACGGATTCGTGATTCAGCGGCTGTTAAGTTTTCAGCAGACGTACCTAGATTGTTAATGGTATGTTGCAAACGATTTTGTACTGCACCAATTTTCGAACGCTCAGCAGATACGTTGTCAATTGCTTCTTGAATAGTAGTAATTGCCTCGTCTGCTGCTTCTTGACTAGAAATATCGATGCCTCCTTCTCCTTCTGCAACACCTAATTCATCAGCACTCATTTTTCCAATTTCTAAAGTAAGGTTTTGCCCTTTATTAGCACCAACATGGAAAGTAGCTTCAAATGATCCATCAAGTAATTTTTGTGTATTAAACTCTGTGTCTTCAGAGATATCATTTAACGCTTGCGCTAACTGATCTACTTCTTTTTGTAATTCCGCACGGTCTTTATCTGTATTCGTGTCGTTAGAAGATTGTACGGCTAATTCACGCATACGTTGAAGGATAGCATGCGTTTCATTCATTGCACCTTCAGCAGTTTGGGCTAAAGAGATACCATCTTGTGCGTTTTTTTGTGCCATTTCCAATCCACGGATTTGACCACGCATTTTTTCAGAGATTGCTAGACCTGCAGCGTCATCTCCTGCTTTGTTAATTTTAAGACCTGAAGAAAGCTTCTCCAATGAGTTTTGTACAGCGCCGTTGTTGTTAGAAAGTTGACGATGAGTGTTCAACGCTGCAATGTTGTGATTAATAATCATAATTTTTCTACCTCCGTGTGTTTGATTTTTATACTAGCGGTCCTTATCCTTTTGAGTTGCTAGTATTTAATTTATAATAATCTCCTAATAGTAGGAGTTATTATCCAAGTACCCTAATAGTTCGTGCCAATTTATATCATCTTTCTTGATGATCTATTATTTATATCGACCATTGTTTTTTAATGTGAAGAGAAAAAATGATTTTTAATAAAAAAATATTAGTTTGAATCATTCTTTTGGAAGTAATTTCATGAAGCAACTGCTCCTATATTACAAATTCATGTGGGGTTATATCTTTTATAAATCTTAAGCTATAGGGAGATAATCAAGAGATTGTATTAATGAACGAAATGTTTTTATTGATGCGTTTTACATTTTGCACGAGTTATTTTGGAGTGAAGGTACTAATCGGTTTTCTGATTTATTGTATAAAGGGTAATTGTGTATTTAATGACATATAAATGCTGACTATGTTTAAAAACAAAATCTGTAAGCAATTACACAAGGATCACGATACTACGCCTCACAAATGGAATGTAAGAATCTAATTTGTGGAACCTTTTTCAACTCATAAATTTATCAACTATAGGAAACTATAAAATTTTTTGATCTAGTCAATTACAAGCTATCCACCATTGTAAGAAATGGTTCAAGAATACACATGTTACATTTTTAAAAAAACGTCTTACACTTTCCATTTATCCCGATAAAAGTGTATAATAGTCGAGGTTTATTATCATTTGATACAACCAATAAAGCATGGTATAAGTGTAACAGAAGCAAGAGTGATTTCCCTGCTGCATACGGATGTTTTACAACGCTTGTAGCAACAAAATGCAGACTTAATCTCTTAATAAGATGCTGTAAGACAGCATTTCATTAATTAGAAACTGCCAGCGCTGGGAAAGTCTAAGTGAGAGAAACAGTCAGTGGTCTTTAAGTCAACCCTTAGATTCCCAACAATCAGTGAATGATGCAGAAAATGCACCTTGTCTACCAAAGCTAGCGGTGGGAGGTAGTACCTAAATGCTCTATAACATGTTGGGCCTTAATTAGGCTATGATATAGCTAGAGCCTCTGCGGGCAAAATTTCTGGATCAATAAAGTAAGGTACAACAAATCTGGTCAGTTATCAAGGCTAGCAGAACCGCTCGCTCAAAAAATACAGGATAAAGCTTTATTTTCTTAAAATAGCAAACGAGAGATTTCTCCGTTTTTTTATAGTGAAAGGATTTGTTTGAATATGACAGATAATTTTTGGCGCAATTTACCAAAGCCGTTTTTTGTATTAGCACCGATGGAAGATGTGACGGATGTTGTATTTCGTCATGTCGTTAGTGAAGCTGGAAGACCCGATGTGTTTTTTACAGAATTTACAAACTCGGAGAGCTATTGCCATCCCGAGGGGAAATTTAGTGTGCGTGGACGCCTAACTTTCACAGAAGATGAACAGCCTATTGTAGCCCATATATGGGGAGATAAACCTGAAAACTTTCGCCAAATGAGTATTGGTATGGCGGAAGAAGGATTTAAAGGGCTTGATATTAATATGGGCTGCCCTGCGCCTAATGTTGCAGCGAACGGGAAGGGATGTGGGCTTATTCGACGTCCAGAAGTTGCTGCAGAGCTGATTCAAGCAGCAAAAGCAGGCGGACTGCCCGTAAGTGTGAAGACAAGGCTTGGCTACACCCAAGTGGAAGAGTGGCGGGATTGGTTACGTCACATCCTACAACAAGACATTGCAAATCTTTCTATTCACTTACGTACAAAAAAAGAAATGAGTAAAGTAGCTGCCCATTGGGAGCTCATTCCAGAAATAAAGAAACTTCGTGATGAGGTAGCACCAAATACTTTATTAACCATTAATGGAGATATTCCTGATCGTCAGACTGGTTTGGAACTTGCCCATCAATATGGTGTAGATGGGATTATGATTGGTCGAGGTATATTTAAGAATCCATTTGCGTTTGAAAAAGAGCCGAAAGAACATAGCAGTGAGGAATTGCTTGACCTCCTAAGATTGCATCTGGATCTTTTCGATAAGTATGCTATGTTGGAGCCTCGTCCGTTTAAGCCGCTTCGTCGCTTTTTTAAGATATACGTCCGTGACTTTCACGGGGCGAGCGAGTTAAGGAATCAATTAATGAGTACAGAAACGACAGATGAAGTACGTACATTGCTGGATAACTTTGAGCATTGCTAACAACCAGATGCCCCAATATTTAGGGGATCTGGTTGTTTGTTACCTATTGGGCAAATTTATATGACGTTTAACGAGCGTTATTTCTCGGGAAAAGCTTAGACACTTCTGCAACAAGGCTTTGTCTATAATAGAATTCTCTGGGCACTCGCAGAACAACTTAAAAAAGCAATACCAAGCCATCCTATAGGAGTTGAATGAAAATGAAATATATAAAATCTGCGAAATACGATAAAGCGCTTGTTAATGAAAACATGACGGGCCCTAATAGTATGAAAATACTCGAGGAACTAATGCAAGATGTTCCATTAAAAAGTGGTATGCGAGTATTAGACTTAGGTTGTGGGAATGGATTAACGTCTATATAGTAAGATTTGATGATAAGCCAAGCGTTTCTAAGATGTGCTACTACTTGTATTTCTAAAAGCTTACATATATTACGTATACTTATTTTTTTCTTTCATTCAAGTAATGCATTATCTATGGTATTTAATAATCATTTATTGATATTCAATAAATGAGGAATTATAATAGAGGTAATGATAATAAGTGAGGTGTTCCTATGAGACGTGTAGCAGTACAAATCTTGAAGGTTGCTATTTTTGTAATTGGCATCGTTGTATTCGGCTTATGTATTTTCGCCTTGCCTCCGTTAGCAAGCAGTTCAGCAGAAATGTTTCCGGAGTTTTCTTATTTACAATATCCTATTTTAATAGGCTTGTATGCGACAACAATCCCTTTTTTCTATGCGTTATATCAAGCGCTTAATTTATTGACTTATATGGAGAAGCAGCTTGCTTTTTCAGCGTTTGCGGTACGGTCATTAGCGCGTATTAAGTACAGCGCGATTGTCATTAGTCTGCTTTATATGATCGGAATGATTTATCTTCTAACGCAAAGTGCGCTTCATCCTAGTATTGCAATTGTAGGATTAGCGATTCTTTTTTCTGCCATCGTTATCATGTTGTTTGCCGCTGTTCTGCAAGGACTGTTGAAAAATGCAATGAAGATCCAATCAGAAAATGAGTTGACCATTTGAGGTGAGTACATGGCAATTATAGTTCATATTGATGTAATGTTAGCAAAAAGGAAAATGAGTGTAACGGAGCTTTCGGAAAAAGTAGGTATCACGATGGCGAACTTATCTATTTTAAAAAATGGCAAGGCGAAAGCAGTTCGTTTTTCTACGTTAGAAGCCATCTGTAAAGCGTTAGATTGTCAGCCAGGGGATATTTTAGAATATCAAGCTGACTTGGAGACAGAAAATAAAGAAGAGAATCATCGGCAAATGCAATAGAAATGACGTTGTACGGAGGTCGTGTTAAAGGCCGCTGCCTCCGCATATCTTATCAACCTATCCATCTCAGTTTTGTAGATGAATTGGTTGCGATGGAAGCATGGTCTTAGCAAAGTTAACGAACCGACATATTTGAAACCAAAACCACCTCATTCGTGATTTTAGTCATGATAGGCTCCATTGAATTGAAATAGTCCAAGCACTTCCTTTTCTAATTCCTCTTTAGAAATATTGGCATCCTCTGCTATGTGGAAAATGAAAGGGGATTCTTTGTTTTTTAAATCAACTTCTACATTCACACGGTCATACTCGTTCTTGTCAAATATATATAAATTTATCAGCTCCATCGCATGCTGTAATCTTAGTTCTTGCTTATTGCTCCGTTTAATGCTAAGGAAAATGTATCGGAAAGGTCATACGCTTCTAGTTTGTTTTCCATTGTTGTTACAAATTCATGTTGATTAATCTGATCATCAATATCAAAGAAAACATCTGCACTATCGATATAAGTAGTGAAAATATTATAATCATCTCGAGCATAGTCCATCAATTTCCCTATTCGCTCCTCTTTACTGATTTCAGGCTCTTTTTCTTTTAGGATGTTTACACTGAACAGCAATCCAATAGATAAAACAATAACCAAAAATAGGACGATTTTTTTCATCTTCCCCCTCTTTTCTCTTTTCCTGCTTTTGTTTACCAGCGTACGCCAATTAACTTTACTATACTATGTCATAAATATTCGTTGCAATTTTTTCAAAATGGTCATAAAGTCACTCCGAATCAGAATGGTGGACAGAGGTAAAAATTCTATTTACGATAGAAATAGAAGAAACAATAAGGATGAAAGGATGGTTATTTTGAAAATTCTTGTTGTAGGAGCAAACGGACAAATTGGTAAACATCTGGTGAAACAAATTCAAGATAGTGGGAAACACACGGCAAGAGCAATGATTCGTAAACAAGAGCAAGCGAGCTATTTTAACGAATTAGGTGCAGAGACAGTCATTGTGGATCTTGAAGATGAGGTAGCAGCGATTACAAAAGCGGCTGATGATGTTGACGCTGTCGTGTTTACAGCTGGTTCAGGACCTAAAACTGGAAAAGACAAAACATTAATGGTGGATTTAGATGGTGCAGTCAAAACGATGGAAGCAACGAAAGCAGCTGGGGTAAAGCGTTTTGTGATGGTAAGCTCATTTGACACAAGCAGGGAAGCTATCCAACGAGCGTCATCTTCTTTTGCACCATATGTTGTTGCTAAGCATTATGCAGATGAGTGGCTCAGAAGCACAAATTTAGATTATACGATTGTCCACCCTGGCTTATTAACAAATGATCCGGGAACGGGGAAAGTGCATGCAGCAACGAAAGTGGAGCGAGGAGAAATACCTCGAGAAGATGTGGCAAGCGTTATTTTCGGTTGTTTAGAAGACGACACAACCATTGGTAAAGATTTTCAAACCGTAACAGGTGAAACGGAAATGAAACAGGCATTACAGAAGTTATAAATAACTCTCCAATCAGTAAGGGAATCTGGGTACCCTTCGCTGATTGGAGTTTTTTTACATTATAGGAAAGTATAGAGTTTTAAAGATTATAGGATTAGAAAAACGACAGCGTTTTTCCGCTAGAAAGATTTGGCGGTAAGCCAAGTCTTTCTAACACTAGATGGTTTATAGTACAAGCAAACTACGGCGACAGCCAACTTTTCCTACAAAAAATACAAATTTTCTCCCTTAAACTTGGCGATAAGCCAAGTTTTTAATCTACTAATATTCCATTTAGACGAGAAAAAAGCCCCCAATGAAGGAGACTACACCATATGTTTTTTAGCAAGAACAATTTAACGCTTTTATCGATAAAAGCATTAATCGATTTATTAATAAACTAAACAATGCGTCACCTCGTTAAATAACAAGATTTTATAAATGTTAAATAAACCCTTTTAAATCAATGTTAAATTATGTATTGACAAAACAAAAAAACAGGCGTAAACTTATGATTGCAAGTTAACTTGTGAGTGCTTTCACTAAACAGCGATAGATGAGATATCTTTTTTACGTACGATAAAAAATACGTATTGGAGAGGTATGATGGATAAACTTTAATTCACGTTTTGAATTATATGTGAAACATCAAACATTTGCTGTTTCCATGTGTAGTTGTTAGTCAGAGATCACGGGGAATGATTTTGTTCATCCGTTCTCTAAGTAGAAATTCTTTCATTTTTATATGAACTTCCTAGGTATACAGTCATATGAAAATGAGATGCATCTTTAAGTAACAAGTTGAAAAAGGAAAGAAGGAAAATTTATGGCTAAAACAAAAAGCCTAACACTTTTTGGGTTGATCGGTATTACGATGGCTTTTTTTGGTACGGTACGTAGTGTGCCAACACTTTCCATAACTGGATGGACACAAATTTTTTATATGTTAATTGCGGCAGTTCTATTTGCATTGCCAATCGCTTTGATGTCTGCTGAACTCTCTACAGGCTGGCCAGAGGAAGGCGGACCTACAGTTTGGGTGAAGAACGCATTAGGTGAGAAATGGGGATTTGTTACCTCATGGTTACTATGGGTTCAAATGTTTTTTGGTATGGTCATGGTTGCGTCTACAGTAGGTGTGTTATTTGGATACGTTGTTAATGCACCAGAGCTATCTTCAAACAATTACTTTATTTTTGCAGTTATTTTAATATCTTACTGGGGCGTGACGATATTAAATCTCAAATTTGATATGGTAAAAGTGGCTGGTAACTGGGGAGCTATTATCGGTGTTTATATTCCATTCGTTATCCTAGTTGTTCTAGGTGTTATCTATATGATTAAGAATGGTATTCAACCAAATAGCTATTTAGGAGATTTTAAACCGAGCGATCTTGTTCCGAATTTTAAAGACTTAGGTAGCTTAACTTACTTATCAGGAATTATCTTTATTTTTGCAGGTGTAGAAATCTCATCTGTGCATGCAAATAATATCGAAAATCCTAAACGTAATTATCCAATTGCTGTTATAGCATCTGTTCTTTTGTTGGTTTTCTTTAATATTGTCGCTGGTTTAACTGTTTCAAACGCAGTACCAGTAGGTGAATTGGAGTTAGCTAATATTACACAACCGTACATGATTTTTTCTGAAAACTTGGGTATCCCATCCATTTTCGTTAATATCATTTCCTTAATGATTTTAATTGGGGTGTTAGTCCAATTAAGTGCATGGGTACTTGGCCCAAGTAAAGCGATGATCAAAGTTGCGGATGAAGGTAACTTGCCTAAATTCTTTCAAAAAAGAACGGAAAAAGACATTCCGATAACCTTTGTACTAATTCAAGCAATTGTTATTTCTCTAGTATCTTTCTTGTACGTAGTTGTTCCTGATGTGAATAGTGCCTTTTTAATTATTACAATTACAACAACCATTTTATATTGTATTGTGTATGCATTGATTGCTATTTCAGCAATCCGCTTACGCTATAAAATGCCAGAAGTTGTACGTCCATTTAGATTAGGAAATAAAGGAAATGGATTAATGTGGTTTGTTTCCATTCTTTCTTTAATTAGTGTAGCAATTACACTTACTGTCAGTATTATACCACCATCTATTTTACAACCTAGTCAGTACACAGGTTATATTATTTATCAAATAGCAGCTACAGTAATAATGGTAGGTATAGCTCTTTTTATTCACAAATGTAAAAAACCAGAATGGAAGAAAGAAACAACAACTAATCATAAAAAATGTAGCTAAAGAGAAAACGATAGATTTCGTGATATTAATTGGAGGATTAGAAAATGAAAACTGAATTACAAGACCACAATTTAAAAGCTTTATTCTTAGGAAGTAAAGGTGAAAATGTAGATTTATTTAAAGAACTATTACTAAAAATGATTGATGAACATGTGGGGTGGCGTCAAAACTATCAGCCGCAAGACTTACCAGTAATTACGCCACAAGATAAAAGTTCAAAAAGTTTCCAAGAAACTGCTGATCATGTACGTAGTGTATTTAATGTTTTATCTTCTAAACTTCGTACGAACTCACTTCCATGGCATACAGCAGGTCGTTTTTGGGGACATATGAATTCTGAAACATTAATGCCATCTATCATTGCTTATACAACTGCCATGTTATGGAATGGGAATAACGTAGCATATGAATCCTCACCAGGCACTTCACAAATGGAAGAAGAGGTTGGTCATGAGTTTGCTGCTCTTATGGGATATAAAAAAGGAGAAAGCTGGGGACATATTTGTGCTGATGGTTCTATTGCCAACCTTGAAGGTCTTTGGTACGCAAGAAATATGAAATCTCTTCCTTTAGCTATTAAAGAAGTTGCTCCTGAATTTGTAGCAGGTAAAACGGAATGGGAATTACTTAACATGTCTACAGAAGAAATTCTAGATATTCTAGATCAAATTCCTGAAAAAATAGACGAAGTGAAAGAGCATTCTGCACGCAGTGGGAAAAACCTGCAAAAACTAGGTAAATGGTTAATTCCTCAAACCAAACATTATTCTTGGTTAAAAGCTGCTGATATTATCGGTGTAGGACTTGACTGTGTTGAAGCTATTGATGTGGATGATCATTATCGAATGGACATTGATAAATTAGAAGCAAAAATCCGCGAATTGGCAGCTGAAGAAGTTCCAGTTCTTGGTGTGGTTGGGGTAATTGGAACAACCGAAGAAGGACAAGTCGATCGTATTGATAAAATGGTAGAATTACGAGACAAATTAGCTAAAGAAGGCATTTATTTCTATATACATGTAGACGCTGCTTACGGTGGCTATGCCCGTGCAATATTCTTGGATGAAAATAATAACTTTATAGATTACGCGAAAATGGAAGAAGTACATGAGAAATTTAACGTTTTCACAGAGAAAAACGAATGGCTTACCGAAGATATTTATCATTCTTTCAAAGCGATGAGTGAAGCGGAAACCATTACAATTGACCCGCATAAAATGGGGTATATTCCTTACTCTGCTGGTGGTATTGTAGTTAAAGATACGAGAATGCGTGACGTGATTTCTTATTTTGCCACATATGTATTTGAAAAAGGTGCAGATATTCCTGCTTTACTTGGTGCTTATATGCTAGAAGGATCGAAAGCAGGTGCTACTGCGGCTGCAGTATGGACAGCCCATCAGGTACTACCATTAAATGTAACAGGATATGGTAAATTAATCGGTGCAAGTATTGAAGGTGCTTATCGTTTCTATCATTTCTTACAAGGAAAACAATTCAAAGTTGGCGATAAAACCATTCATGTTTATCCATTAACAAAACCTGACTTTAATATGGTTGACTATGTATTTAATGAAGAAGGAAATACAGACTTAGAAAAAATGAATAAGCTTAATCATGATTTTTATGAACAAGCTTCTTACGTTAAAGGTGGATTATACAATAACGAGTTCATTACTTCACATACAGATTTTGCGATTCCAGACTATGGAAACAGTCCATTGTCATATGTTAACAGTTTAGGATTCAGTAAAGAAGAGTGGGATCGTGAAGGTAAGGTTACAATACTTCGTGCTTGTGCTTTATCACCGTATGCATATGACAAAGATGTCTTTGATGAATATGCTAGCAAGATAGAGCAAGCAATTCAAGAAAAACTTGAAAAAATTTATGCTGTTGTAAACTAATGAAGTCCTATTAAAGAATCAGTTTATTAATAGCCAATTGGTTGTTAAGGAGGCTAGAGGGGATGATTTTATCACGCTATTACAATCATCCCTCGGCTCCAATTGATTTGGAAATGTCCTTTTCTTACACTATAGGGAAATATAAAGTTATAAGGTTTATAGTATAAGAAAATCGACAGCGTTTTTCCGCCATAAAGATTTGGCGGTAATTCAATTTTTTTAATGATTATTGATGATAGTTAAAATGTAAATGTTTACCTTTAAAGTAAATGACAAGTACTAGACTACCTTCTGTAAACAAGGTAATCTCAATAATAGGAAATAATAATAGTAGTAAAAACAGCTTATGTTCTTTGACAACCAATATATATAATTTTAATACTATATGTTTATAGTATAAGAAAAGATTGGTGAGAAGCCAAGTTTTTTCTTCAAGGAATAAGAAAGTATAAAATTTGTTGCTTTTGGATACCGATTTAACGGAATAGCCACGTCCGGCTCCATCGCCCAGCAACTAGGCGACTTCACTCCATTGCCCTAAGCTAAGTCATCATCGGTTCGTGCTAAATAGGAAGGTGGACTAAAGACGGGCTTGCCGGAGGGCGCCGTTATACTCCTGTTGCAGGAGCATGATTCCTAAAAATTTTGTTGATTCGTTCCACTATACGAAAGTATAAAAGTTTAAAGGTTTATAGTATAAGAAAAACTACAACTTTCGCCATAAGACTTGGCGACAAGCCAAGTTTTTCTAAATAGGTTGTTGAAAAGTATTGTAAATAAGCCTAGTTATGTGAATCTATTTGTGAATTATTTAACAATTACATGTAACGCGTTCTAGCATATAGTAATCTTCCATGAAAAGTTACAAGATACAATATGCAGAAAGCTGTTAAGGAAGTGAAAAAATGACAATTAAAAAAGTATTAACGGTTGCAGGTTCTGATTCAAGTGGTGGTGCAGGTTTGCAAGCCGATCTGAAAACATTTCAAGAATACGGAACTTTTGGCTGTACTGCTATCACGAATCTCGTCACGATGGATCCCAAAAATAATTGGAATCATCGAGTGTATCCCGTTGATGAGACGACAGTTCGGGAACAATTGGAAACAATCTTCTCTGGTAGTCCGCTAAATGCTATGAAAACGGGGATGTTAGGCTCTACAAATATCATAAAGATTGTAAGTGAAATGATTGATCAATATGAAATGAAGAATGTTGTAATTGATCCGGTGATGGTTTGTAAAGGAGAAGATGAGCCTTTGCACCCGGAAAATGGGGTTGCTATCCGCGATTATCTTTTACCGAAAGCAACTATCGTAACGCCTAATTTATTTGAAGCTGCTCAACTATCTAGTATGTCTGCAATCCGTACAGTTGCTGATATGAAAGAAGCAGCGAAAAAGCTGATAAACCTTGGCCCAGAATATGTTGTTATTAAAGGCGGAAAAAGTTTAGATGGCAATAAAGCAATTGATTTACTTTATGATGGGTCTGCTTTCACTTTTTACGAAGTAGAGAAAATCAATACGAATTATAATCACGGTGCTGGATGTACATTTGCAGCTGCTATCACAGCAGGATTGGCAAAAGGTTTCTCTGTAAAAGAATCGGTAGCAAAAGCAAAAACATTTACCACCGAAGGTATTAAGGCTGGATTTGCCTTTAATGCTTTCATTGGACCAGTTTGGCATGGAGCATATAATAGAGCAGTTCTATCTGATTAGTTCTATGATTTTACTGAGGATTTAGAATGGGAAAGAATTTCGTCTTGCTTACTAGACTATCTCTTGCATATATCACCCTGTAGAACTGTTGTCTCTTAAGTTGAGGGTAAACGTTGCTTCCATCGGCTAAATATATGCGGAGTTGGAGGGAAATGTCCATTGACTGACACGTTGCATTATTATCCTCTTTTGTTAGGCCATGTTCTATGAACATGGCATCTATCGTTCCGTATTAGGAAATTGTGAAATTTTAGAATTTACTTAAGTAATACTACAAATTTCGGAAGACGGGACTAGAAGCGCAGTTCTATCCTGCTTATGTGATATGGGCAGCTTCCAATAGTGTAGGGAATTACTCATGGCGTAAATTCAATACTTTTTACTTTAATCAATCAACGTGCCAATGTCTTTAAATGTAAAAGAAAACAGGATTGTGCTAGTACTAATTAAATTATTAAAGTAGTAATTCTCAGATCGTTTAGGTCGTAAGGAGTTTATCATATGAAAAGAGATATAACGTTAAAAGAAAGCATCTTTCTACTAGTATTATTATTATTGATTATAGGTATTAGTATAATAGGTTTGGATTTGCCTCCGCAAATTCCGATTTTATTCGCAGTAGGAATTGTTATCCTTTTTGCTAAGATGAAAGGTGCTTCATGGGAAGTTGTTCATAAGGGAATTGAAAATGGAATTATACCTGGTCTGATCCCCATCATTATCTTTATGCTTATTGGTGTCTTAATAAGTGTTTGGATTTCAGCAGGAACCATTCCAACTATCATGGTTTATGGGTTAGGGATTTTATCAGCGAAATTTTTCTTACCTTCTGTGTTTGTTATTTGTGCACTTGTTGGTATTTTAGTAGGTAGTTCGTTCACAACCATTTCAACTATAGGTATTGCGTTTTTAGGTATGGGACAAATGATGGAATTTAATATTGCGATGACTGCTGGCGCTATAGTGTCAGGAGCTTATGTCGGGAATAATATATCTCCTTTATCCGATACAGCCAATTTGGCTTCTGCTATAGCGGAAGTGGATTTATTTGAACATATTAAAAATATGTTGCGAAAAATTGTTCCTGCTTTTGTTATTTCACTTATCTTTTTTATTATAATTGGACAAACAAAAGCGGGAGCGACGGAAAGTAATATTAATGAATTAGTAGATACATTATATTCTAATTTCAATATTTCTATGGTGTCCCTAATACCAGCACTCATTTTATTTTTTTGTGCGTGGAAGAAGATACCTGCTATTCCAACACTTCTAATGAGTATTGCGGTTACCATTGTTATTCAATATATATATTATCCACATACCAGCTTTTCTAAAATCGCTAGCCTTATGCAAGATGGATTTGTTTCGAATACAGGAACAGAAACGGTAGATGTTTTGCTTACCAGGGGTGGTATGCAAAGTATGATGTGGTCTGTTTCGCTAATTATCCTTGCTTTGACATTAGGAGGACTGTTAGTAGAATTAAAAATTGTTGAAACGTTAATATCAAAAGTTCAAGGTCTTGTTAGTACAAAAGGGAAATTAATTTTAATGGCTGGATTAAGTGCGGTAGGTATAAATATCGTTCTTGGAGAACAGTATTTATCCATTATTTTGCCAGGTAAAGCATTTAAATCGCAAGTGGAGGCAATAAATCTTGATCCCAAAAAACTCTCAGCTATTTTGGCAGATGCTGGGGCAGTAGTTAATTCACTAATTCCATGGGGAGTAAGTGGTGTGTTTATTACTGGAACATTGGGGGTTTCTACATTAGAGTATGCACCATTTGCTATCTTTTGTATAACTGCTCCAATTATAAATGTATTATTTGGTTTTTTTGAAAAAGAGAAGGGATTACCTCCTCTCTCTTAAATAGCTATGGGGCAGATTACTTACAATATTTATATTCTGCTCCATACTTAACCTATGATATCTCAAGCCCACATTTACTTCTCTCTTGTATGATAGAATGGCAAAAATGTTAGGTTTTATAGTAGAAGCAAAACAAAGGCTTTTGCCATGCCAAAAGTATCTTGAGGGGGCAAGGAGAATAAGTTTAATTCGTTAAGGTTAAATGAGAAATAAAATATAGAAAAAATTACCAGTGTGTTTTAATGCTTAAAATAAATCCAAATACCCTAAATGGTGTTATAATTAAATGTCGTTTTCTTTTATTAAATCATCATAATTGACTCTAATCTTACCTAATTAAAATGGGGGAATTTCTTTGGCTTTATTATAGGTAGCCATGATGGGTGATATGTAGTGAACTATTATTCATTTTGAAATGGTATTGTAAGCTGCTAAACTGTTGCTTTTAATCAATAGGCTGAAAGCGTGAAATGGTTTACACCATAGGAAAGAATAAACTGTTAAGCTTTATAAGTGAAACGAAGGTGTTTTTCGCCATAAAGAGTTTGACGATAAGGCAAGTTTTTTTGAAGTCATTCTTTAATCCTTTGATGTGTTAATGATATTGGTAAAGATATAAACGGAGGTAAAAAATATGCTTATAGATGAAATACGTGGAGAAGAATTAGATGATTTTTTTTGCGCGTTTTTAGAACTTCAAACAATAGAAGAATGTTATTGTTTTTTTGATGATTTATGTACAGTCAATGAAATAAAGGCAATGCTTCAACGATTTAGAGTAGCAAAAATGCTTTATAATGATAACACATATTGTCAAATTGAAGATGAAACAGGGGCAAGTACAGCAACCATCTCTCGTACGAAACGTTCATTATATCATGGGAATAATATGTATGATATTCTTTTCAGTCGGATGAAGAAAAGTATAGAGAGTTAATGAAAAGTATCCAGAATTAGCATTAAATGGTTGCCAAATGAAACGAAAATATAAATGATTATGGTATCATATTATAGACAAAGATAATTATTTATATTATGCTTAGAATGAGTTATGATGATATACTTACTTGTGAACGTATGAACAAATGTTTGTTTTTAGTTTGAAGAAGGGTTATATTATTTGTTACTTTTTTAGGAAAGTACAAGCGTTTACACGTAAAAGTATAAGAAAAACGATAATCGGCAAGTCTTGGAGTCAAGTCCAATTTTTCTGATCAAATGTAGACAATAGCGAGGTCTCTTGTACGTATGAAACAAAAACAAAAACGTTGACAAATACATTTTTATTCACTATAATATTTTTAATCTTATACGACGCATACGATGAAGGAGCCTAGTAGCAAGCTTGTCACTGTTATTTAGAAAGCTAGGGGTGATGTGACCTAGTACAAACAATCTTGTGAATTACACTTTGGAGTATCTTAGCTTAACACTAAGCGGATTAGCAAACGATATAATTGCTGAGAGTGGTATCAATAGTTACGATTATTACTATTGATGCAATTTGGGTGGTAACACGGTTAGAATCGTCCCTATGTCTTTATGACATAGGGCGTTTTTTATTTTTTAAGCTTATATAAGAAACTATACTAAAGGAGTGGAAAAGCATGAATCTTATTGATGAGTTAGAATGGCGTGGAGCTATAAATCAACAAACAGATGCTGAAGGATTAAAAGATTTAATTGAAGAGAAAAAGATTTCTTTATATTGCGGTGTTGATCCAACTGGTGATAGTATGCATATTGGTCATTTAATTCCATTCATTATGATGAAACGCTTTCAATTACACGGTCATCAACCGGTTATTTTAATTGGAGGAGCGACAGGGACTATTGGTGATCCTAGTGGACGCCAAACAGAACGGCAATTACAAACATTAGAGAAGGTACAAAATAATGTTGATAAGCTAACGAAGCAAATGAAGAAATTATTCTTCGATGGTGATAGTGAACTTAGGATCGTGAACAACTACGATTGGACACATAACTTAAGTATATTGGATTTCTTACGTGATTACGGTAAAAATTTTAGTGTCAATAATATGTTGGCAAAAGATATTGTCGCTAGCCGATTAGATAGTGGGATTTCGTTCACGGAGTTCTCTTACCAAATTTTACAATCTATGGACTTTCATCACCTATTTAAAGAAGAAAATGTACAATTACAAATTGGTGGTAGCGATCAATGGGGCAATATTACAAGCGGATTAGACCTCATACGTAAAAAAGAGGGTCAGGATGCGAAAGTCTTTGGTCTAACCATTCCACTTTTATTAAAAGCAGATGGAACAAAGTTTGGTAAAACAGCTGGTGGAGCAATTTGGTTAGACGCAGAAAAAACGACACCATACGAATTTTACCAGTTTTGGATTAACGCAGATGATAAAGACGTGATAAAATACCTGAAATTCTTTACGTTCTTAACGAAAGAAGAAATTGATGAATTAGAGAATAAAGTGAAAACAGAACCGCATAAACGTGAAGCGCAAAAAGTGTTAGCAAAAGAAATGACAAAGTTTGTTCATGGTGAAAAAGCATTAACGCAAGCATTGAAAATTACGGAAGCACTTTTTAGTGGAAATGTTAAATCATTAACAGCAGATGAAATTGAACAAGGATTTAAAGACATGCCTACTTTTCAAGCTTCCAAAGAAACAAAAAATATTGTCGACTGGTTAGTTGAGTTAGGTATCGAACCATCTAAACGCCAAGCGAGAGAAGATATTAACAATGGAGCTATTTCCATGAATGGAGAACGAATAACCGATGTTAATACAGATGTAACAGCAGAAAACGCATTCGATGGAAAGTTTATTATTATTCGTAAAGGGAAGAAAAAATACAGCTTGGTAAAATTAGCTTAATGCATTTAGAGCCTACTTCTATTGTAAAGGAAGTTTGTTGGCTAATAAAATCACTGCATATATAGATAAAAGAAGAAACATCTTCCCAAAACTCTAAACAGGTTCTAGGGAAGATGTTTCTATATCATCGCTCAATAAAACGGAACATTTTGAAAGATGACAAACTTAATAGGATGATTTCATTTATTATATTTTGTTAAGTAAAGGAATTCAGATGGATGAAAGGGATGTTTCAGGATGCCTTCTTCTTGGAAAAGATCATTAGAACTAGCATATACAAATCATTACATTATTACGAAGGTGAATGAACAGAAACCAGTTAATTGGTTATTACTAGATGTAGGTTTAGAAAATGTGGCAGAAGAGCATATTAACCAATCCTTAGATAATTTGCTTATTGGATTTAATCGATTGTTTAAGTATAAAAGTGTAAAGCAAGCTACATTAGGTTATTTTCGTATGCTGGATATAGTTAAACAAAATGATAGGTTCCATCCAAAAATTCATGTCTTGCTGCCAACGATGAAAAGCTATTTTCAAGGAAGATACTATATTAAACGTGATAAATGGTTAGAAATGTGGGCTAAAGCTTTAGGGGTTACTAATGATCTATATGTAAATGTAAAAGTGATCCAACCTGAGGATAATAGTCGACGAATGGTAGAAAAAATGGAACAAGGTTTAGCAGTACTTTTGGATGTACCAGAAGCAAACAGACCTAAAAAAGATAAGAAAATTATTGAGACACGAAGGTTAATTGGGTACAGCAGGTTATTAAAAAAGGAAGCAGATCAACTACCTCCTGATTCAGACTTTTACCTAGATATAGCTCATTTACGTACAGACGATAGGATTGCAAATGTTGCTTTTGACAACATGCTCACTTGGCACCCTGGCTTAAGAACAGAAAAAGAAAATCCTTTTATCTGAAGGTAATGTCATAAGGGTAGCAGTTGCCTTCAATCTTGCTTGCGCTATGAAGAAGGCATGAAATTTTACGGTTTATTTTGGATATAAGGTGCTGTAAGACTAGTCACTTTTGGGAGATGCAAACTGTACAAGCCTTAGTGATAGATAACAGCACCTAAAACCTCGATTTGTTAACTTACAATTAGTGAAGAAAGAGTTGAAGTGGGTGAAATGACACCGCACTACCTTCCAACTTACTAAATCATCCTTCCATATTGGAACATAATGTACCCTTGAAAATAATAAATTAGTAAAGTATGAATACAAAGTAATAAAAGATTGGTAGGGCAATTCCCAATGTTTTAATGCCATCACCTAGGGATGGATAACTTTACCTATATACCTTGTATTACGATGTACTATGTGTTACATTATTTTAGAAAATAACAAAAAAGAGAAGGTGCTGAAATGGATAAAGAAATAATGAAAGGAAGTATTGATATTCTGCTATTGTCTCTCCTCCAGAATCGTGATATGTACGGCTATGAGATGGTTAAGGCGTTAAAAAAAAATAGTAATGAACTGTATAACATGAGTGAGGGTACTTTGTATCCTGCTTTAAAGCGACTTGAAAATAAAGGCTGGGTCCAATCTTATTGGGGAGATTCGGAAAGTGGAGGCAGACGGAAATATTATCAAATTACCCAGCAGGGAAAAAACGAGCTAGCTAACAAACTGCAAGAATGGAATCAAATTAGCCATTTAATTAAGGTATGTTCGGAGGGATTAGGTTGGAGTCAACAATCGAAGCCTACATTCACAAAATTGTAAGTGAGCTACACTGTGGGGAAGAAGAAAAAAAAGACATGACAGATGAAATGAAAGATCATTTGTATTTGTTGATACAAGAATATAAGGAAGGTGGGTTTTCAAATGAAGTAGCCGTAAATAAAGCGTTAGAAACGTTTGGCGAACAAAAGCAATTAGCAAGCGGCTTACAAACATCTATTTCTCCTTTTCACAAATTATGCAAAATAACGACAGGCATTTTTTTCGGATTATATGTTCTTATCCTATTTTTTAAGTTCTTTTTGGAGCGCATGATTTTAACAGCGACTATAGTTAAAAGTGGTGACTTTTTTAACCCACATGTGGCTATTCCGGAAAATTTTACAGGTGCATTTGATGTTGAATACATTCATTTAAATGCCAATTTTTTGCCCTTTAAAACGACGCTACAATATATCTTAAATGCAGATTCATATAACGTATCCATTATTATTGAAAACACCATAGGGAATGCCCTTGTATTTTTGCCGCTAGGAATCTTTCTGCCGCTATTATTCCCAAAGTGCCATTCACTATTAAAAGTTTCTATAACTGTAACGATCATTATCTCGGCGATTGAAAGCTTGCAATTGTTGTTATGCGTTGGTCAATTTGATGTGGATGACATTATCTTAGGAACGATTGGCAGTGGCATAGGATTTTTATGTTTCCTATTTTTCCGGCGCTTAAAGAATGAAATAACTGCAATACGACGTATAGAAAAAGAATTATAATATAAAGAATAGTGAGTTGTAGATGATGAAAGCCATTATAAAAATAGGTTTATTTCTAGTGTTATGTGTGTACGTACTCATATTATCAAAACTTGTCTTGTTTAAGTACCTTTCTTTGCATGAAATTTTAGCTCACTTTGCATTTCGTTATGAAGGGCCTACTTGGAATGAGCATAATTTAATTCCTTTTAAAACGATATTTTTCTATCTATTTTCTACAGATATCAATTTTTCTATAAGGGTTGAAAACTTGGTTGGTAATATCATTGGTTTTGCGCCTTTTGGCTTCCTTCTACCATCAATTTGGCGAAAATTTCAAAATCTAACCAACATTGTCCTTGCAACATTATGTTTAAGCTTTATGTTCGAGTTCGTGCAACTGAGTTTTAAATTTGGTAGCTTCGATGTAGATGATCTGCTGTTGAATACACTTGGAGGAGTAATTGGCTATCTACCTTTTTTACTATTTAATACGCTAATCAAGAATAAACAACAGCATAGGCTGGTGAACAGGAGAGGATTTAAATAAGACACTGAGATGCACTTTCAAAAGAGGAAAGTCCACAGTTCTTGTCGAATGATAAAAGTACTCCGTTTCTAAAAGTAATGAAGATGTCGATCTTGCTTCTGGTTAAAAGGAAATAAATAGGATAGATTAATATGCATCTGTACATCCATCATTTTTTCAACTTGTTTAAAAAAGATTATATGTTTATGCTAATGATTTTGGTAATCCTTCTATTTTCCTTCTTTATTTGGGCAGGATTTCCGATTTTTGTTGTGGGAGTAGAAATAGCAAAGATAACGAGCAATGCAATATTCATTCACTTAGCTATCTGCTATCTCTGTATCAGCTGGATTATTAATCTTTTTAGTATATATGAAAAAATAAGGATAATAAAAGCAATCTTATTTATGGAAAGGAGATTCGACGTGGGTGCTGGGAATATGCGGTAGAAACTTGGACATTAGGGATCACTTCAGCTGATCGAGAGGAATTTGAAGATAAATTAAATGAATACGGAAAACAAGGTTGGGAATTAGTAAACGTTATTCCTCAGATTGGTGGGAGTATGGGGGATATTAGTGTGAACTTTAACCAAATCATTTTTAAAAGAAAAGCGATATAAAGAACGTAAAATATAAATAGATGTTCAAATCATATTTAAAGGAACTCCCCGTCACTGCTTTGATGGGGAGTTCCTCTCTAAATCAAAACTTGTCAGCGGATGATATTTTTAAAAATGCTTATCCAGCAACCCTCTAAGCCTTAGTTCGGTATTCTAAATTATGTTTTTTCAACGTTTTGTCAGTACCAAATAAAAAGTGTTTTTCCATATTTGGCGAGTATTTGGAATTAATCGTTTCTTTACCGACAGCTTCTGCAACAGCACGTAACATTGCAGGCGACGCGCCACAGCATAAGCCAATATAGTTCACACCGATGTCTTTTGCTTCTTTCGCCCAAGCGGCTAATTCGTAGCGGTTGTGATAAAGCGGATCAAGTGCCGTTGGGAATGTCGTTTCTGTAGGTAAATGGCAACTGCAACCTCCATCCGGCAAGTTGAAAAAGGTTGGGTGCGCCTCTGTTGTTCGATAAGGTATTGGTAATGCCCCAACATAACCTTTGACTGTATCTCTTATTTTAGCTACAAAGGGCTGGATGGTATCAGGGCCACGGAAGCAATTCATTCCGACGACGAGCGCTCCTTTTTCAGATAATAATTGGCAAGCTTCCTCTACGGTATACCCGTCCCTTAGAATGTTTTCTCCCATAAGACCAAAAGTGATAACGGCTGGGAGTTCTTGTTTCGTAATTTCTTCTAAAGCGATTAGAGCTTCTTCATAATAATAAAATGTTTCTCCATTTACGAAATCAACACCTTCTTCTTTACACCATTGCACCATCTCGGCAAAAATGCTCCTTACTTGCTCTTTGGAAGCTGGGTCATTCGGATCGAAAATATTCGTGTTAGAAATGTTTCCAGCAACGAGTGCTTCTTCTACAGGATGTTCTTTGGCGACTTCTTTTGCTAGTTGAATGGCATTTCTGTTCAACGGCTCGAGCAATTCTTCCTTACCAATAATTCGCATCTTTTCTCTATTCCCATTGTAAGTAAACGCCAGTACGACGTCTGAGCCTGCATTCATAAAATCGCGATAAGCTTGTTTCAGAGCTTGTGGATTATCTAATGCGACTTCCGGTACAAAAGAACCTGCTTGTAAATACCCCCTGCGTTCTAATTCAAATAAATAACCTTCTCCCACAATAACCGTACCTTCCTGCAATCTTTGTTGTAAGCTGCGTTTCATCTTAAACTCCTCCTTTTATTTTGAAACCTTTGCTTTGTAAAAAATGTGGCACGAAGTATGTAGCAAGAGCTACGACTTCCGGATTTAATTCATGGAAAAATTACGCCCACCTTTCATTAAAAAATCGTTTTCTTAGTTGCTTCACCTATGTGAGCTTCCATCGTGAATTATTGGAACATAAAAACCCCCTTCTTATGAATAAGAAGAGGGTAGCTTCCAAATGTTGTCTCTTCTTATCTTCAAGCGTTACGCTTCTGGAATTAGCACAGTGCAAAAGATGCCTGTTGCTGAGGTATCATAGGGGCCAGTCCCTCCACCTCTCTGGATAAGATAAATCCTATAAAGTTGTGGAATAATAAAGATTTACAGTTGGCGATGTTTAAAAACGCCATTAAATTCACAGTGTGTAAAATCTTATCATTCAGAATATGAACTATACTATATACGAAAAAAATAAATGTCAACCTATTTCGAAAATATTTTATAGATTAGAAACTTCTGCGTCTAGTAGTGGATGAGAGCCAACATTTCATTTTCTATGATGTTTTTTTCATAAAAATACAACTTTTATTATAAAGTTCCGGCAAGCCCAAATTTAAAATGCCTGTAATGCGTTCTGCAAATCATGTTTTAAATCATTCACATGCTCTATTCCGACCGAAAAGCGTAATAAACAGTCATCAATGCCACGCTTGGTACGTTCATTAAGGGGAATATCCGCATGTGTTTGTGTCGCTGGATACGTGATAAAGCTTTCCACACCGCCTAGACTTTCGGCGAAGGTAATCAGTTGCATTTGCTGTAAAAAAGGGTCTACCCACTTGCTATCGTGTAAACGAAAAGATAACATACCACCTTTGCCAGGATAAAGCACCTCTTTTATTGCTTGGTGGTTGCTTAAAAAATGGGCTAATTCTCGGGCATTTGTTTCATGCTTTTCCATACGCAAGGAAAGCGTTTTTAACCCTCTAATTAACAGCCAACAATCAAATGGAGAAAGCACTGCCCCAGATGCATTATGCATCATAGCGAGTTGTTCACAAATCGGTTCATTGTTAGCAACTACTATGCCAGCCAATACATCATTGTGCCCGCCGATATACTTTGTTGCACTATGTAGAATAATATTAGCGCCAAGTTCTAAAGGGCGTTGCAAATATGGCGTAAGGAAGGTGTTGTCAACAATAAGTAATAGATTATATTTTTTAGTAAGGTGAGCGATGGAGGCAATATCTATTTCCTGCATTAAAGGGTTTGTCGGTGTTTCAATAAATATTGCTTTTGTTTTGTTAGATATGTTTGCTTCCGTTTCTTTGAAGTTGGTAAAAGGATCATAGCAGATCTTGAAATGGTATGCTTTGTTGTACTGTTCCAACAAACGATACGTTCCCCCGTAAATATCTGCTGAAGCAATGATTTCATCACCAGCTTGAAAAAGGGAAAGTACAAGCTGGATAGCCGCCATGCCTGAACTACAAGCAAAGGCTTGCTTACCAGATTCTAAATGCGCAACACCTTCCTCTAACAGGCATCGGGTAGGGTTTTTTGTACGGCTATAATCATACCCGGTTGACTGCCCTATCCCATCATGTTTGAATGCAGTTGATAAATAAATAGGGGGATTAACTGCGCCAGTGCGAGCATCACTTCGATTTCCTAGTTGCACCATGTTTGTTTCACGCGTTTGTTGTAACATTTTATCATCTCCTTAAAAATGGTTACAAGGAGAGGATGCAAAAAACCTCTCCTTGAAATAAGAAGAGGTTTCCTAATATGTCGAAAAGGAGCTTCTTCTTATCTTCAAGCGCTATGCTTCTGGAATTGGCACAGTACCGCATGCGGTCTGTTGCCGAGGTATCAAAGGGCCAGTCCCTCCACCTCTCTGGATAAGAAAATGTCTATTGAATTTTAAAAGTTTGAATATTAGAATACAAGGAAAATGAATAAAAGTCAAGGGGATTTTTTAATCGATTTAGGCTTCCGATAAAATTTTTTTTTGCACTATAGGAAGGTATAAATTTTTTGGTTTATCGTATACGAAAAACAAAGGCTTTCGAAAGGCTTGGTGACAAGCCAAGTTTTCTAAGAACTACTATCAGTTAAATGTGGTTTCTACATAAATATTCCATGATGAACTCCGTGGTGTTCAAGGAGTTCATCATACTTACATGTTTTCCATTAACCGTTTAGCGATTTTTTGATAATCATCTTTATCAATGCCAGGTGCAAATTGTTCAGGAAGGTCTTCTAAATTAGGAACAGGGCCTCCTTTTGGTGTTCCTTCCTTGACGATTAGCTTCTCCCCATTCTCTGGATTGTCTCCTTTCCAAATTTGTCGGATATCGTTATAATCTCCCACATCATTCCACGTGTATAAAACATTTGCCAATCCTTGTTCTTCAAATTTTCGAGCATAATCAAACTTCGTGTTCGATAAATCAGGAATCGGGATAAGCTTTTTAACGTCAACGCCTGTTGCGATTTCTAATGCTTTCGCATAGGCTAGCACATGTGTACCTCCACGAACTAATAAGTAACCAATCATTTCTCTTGCTGTTTCATGTTCTGTCATTTCGTAAACGCGCATTTTATGTGTACGAGCGCCGACTTCAAGAAAGAAATTGTGTAGTAAATCTAAGACAAGATTGCCGCTACTAAAGACATTATCTCCTGTCCATGCTCGACCCATGGAGTCACCTACAAGTGCTGTTTGAGCAGTAGCGATAAATTGATACGTATTTCGACTGTCTTTTCCTTCGCGTAACGGGGTTACATCTGGGTTTCCCGTGTAAAAGGTGTTTCCTTTTGAAAGTAGATTAATTGTGTTCGTCACAAGTTCAACATGGCCGAACTCTTCAGCTGTTATACTTGCTACAAGATCGTAAAATGGTTTAAGCTTATCTTTTTGGCGGAAATTGAACGATTGAAACATATAATTATTTAATGTAGACATCTCGCCAAATTTCCCACCTAATAATTCTTGGACCGCTGCTGCAGCATTAGGATCGCCGTGTTCAGGAACAGGCAGTTCAATTAACATGCGGTTTTCACGCTTAAACATGAGAAGCCTCCTTCTTTAGCTTTTCGGAATCACCCAAACAATTTGTTGAATACGAATATAGAATGAAGATCCGCCCGATTCTAAAACGATATGGTCAGGCATTACTGTTTTTAAGCTACCTGTCACTGTTCCTTGTGTTGTTTGTACAATGAGCGTGGCACCTGTTATTGACTGTAAAGTTTGGTATACGTAAGGGTCAAAAGCACTTGTAAATGATGGGGTTTGTGCGTTCATTTTTCAGCCTCCCTTTATGATGGATACTCACTACAACTAGGCTATGACGGCAAAAAGCAGGTTATTCGTTGGACAAGTTGAAAATAAATGCTTATCTCGTATTTTATAGAATTCTTCATAATTGAAAAGTCGCTGAAGTTCACAATTATCCACGAGTTGCTACACCCTAAGCCAATAAAAAAAACAGTAGCGTTTTATAATTGCTACTGTTTTTTTATTGATTTGGTCTGCACTATAAGAAAGTATAAAATGAGGTGCTTGGATCGGCGTCTGGCTCCAGGGCTCAGCAACTAGGCGTCTTCACGAATCGCCCTACGATAAGTCATCATTGGTTCGTGGCTAAGAGGATGGACGACTAAAACAGGGCTTGCCGCTCGACATCGGCATACCCCTGTTTTAGTGGCATAATACCTTTATCTCCGTTGCTAAACGGGAACTTGCTTCTTTGTTCCACTATAGGAAAGCATAGAATTACTATTGATTATAGTATAAGAAAAATTAAGGCTTTCTCTAAAAGGCTTGGCGGTAAGCCAAGTTTTTCTAAATGAACTTAATTTGTAAAATTTTTTGCCATAGTGACAAATTCACGCACGGCATACGGCAAATATTTATCTTTTTTCCAAATAAGTGCCAACTCAAGATGAACCCTTGGGTGTTTGAAAGGAATAGCTTGAACATCGTGATGGAGCAGTTGTTGGCAAATTTTACTAGGGAAAAGAGCGATGCCTAAGTTTGCCTCCACCATTTCTATCATAAAGTCTCGCTGCGAACTTTTACATACTGCATTTGGTGAAAAATCGTAATATTGACAGGCTTCTACAATCCGGTCATGTAAAGAGAAATCTTGCTGATATAAAATAAATGGTTCATCCTGTAAATCTGGCAATGCAACAGATTTTTCAGAAGCAAGAGGGTGATTGTTTTGGACAACGACCATTAAAGGGTCTTTTAACAGGTTTATTGTAGAAAAGTGGTGTTTTTCTACTGGTAGATTACAAATGAGGCCAACATCTAACTCTCCTTCTTTTACCCCATGTTGAATTAAATTACTACCCACTTCGTTTAGTTCAATATGAAAGGAGGGATGCGCTGCTTTGTATTGACTAATTAATTTTGAAAAAAAAGTAGCGCCAATAATGGGAGGGATGCCAATTTTTATTTGTCCTTTTTTTAATTGCACCACGTCATACATTTCCGTTGTTAGATTTTCATAAGCTTCGATAAATTGTTTGGCGTTCCCTAAAAACGCAGCGCCCGCATCTGTCAGTTCAATCTTTTTTCCACCTCGATAAAATAAAGTAACACCGAGCTGATTTTCTAAATTTTTAATTGCTTTACTTAAGGAAGGCTGGGAGATGTGAAGCGTGGAGGCAGCTTTGGTGAAATTTTGTTTATTGGCTACAGCAATGAAATACTCAACTTGACGAATGTCCATATAATCCGACCTTCCGTTTGTTAAATTCCTGTTTTTCATTATTATACTAAAATCAATAGCTAAAAGGAATAACACTTATGCAAAACGGATATTTCAATTTTATGATTTTTAACATTACAATAGAGTAAATAAAGGATTACAGAGGGGGATAACATTGACAGCGTATATAACGAAAGGCAATCTGCAAATTGCTACAGAACTTTATGAATTTGTTAACAAGGAAGCATTACCAGGCACGGGATTGAATCAAGAGAAGTTTTGGCAAGATTTTGATGAACTCGTTACCGATTTGGCACCTAAGAACAAAGCATTATTAGTTGAAAGAGAGAAAATGCAACAAAGAATAAATGACTGGCTTCAAACAAATGATTTTGAAGATCAAGAAGCGTATACGTCATTTTTAAAGGAGATTGGCTATCTAGAGCCAGAAGTGGATGATTTTACGATTACAACCGAAAATGTGGATGATACGATTACAAAGCAAGCAGGGCCGCAATTAGTTGTCCCTATTGATAATGAACGTTATGCGCTAAATGCTGCCAATGCGAGATGGGGGTCGCTTTACGACGCATTGTACGGTTCAGATGTGATCTCTGAAGAAGATGGCGCGGAAAAGGGGGCGTCATATAATCCCATTCGTGGGCAATGGGTAATAGAATTTGGAAAAAAATTTTTAAACGATCATTTCCCACTGCAAACAGGGTCTCATGCCGAAGTGACTCGGTATTTTGTAAGTGATGGGAATTTGCATATTAGCTTAGAAAATGGTGCAACAACGGCATTAAAACATACGGCGCAATTTGTTGGTTATCAAGGTGATGTAGCATTGCCAACAGCTATTCTTTTCGTTCATAACGGTTTACACGTTGAAGTGCAAATAGATCCGTCGCATCCAATAGGTAAAACGGATGTTGCTGGGGTAAAAGATATTGTATTAGAAGCAGCGACAACGACAATTATGGACTGTGAGGATTCTGTAGCTGCTGTGGATGCAGAAGATAAAACGCTTGTTTACCGAAATTGGTTAGGGTTAAATAAAGGTAACTTATCCGCTACATTCACCAAAGATGAAAAAGAAATCACCAGAACGTTGCATGCTGATCGTACGTATAAAGGTCCAAATGGAGAAGCGATTACATTGTCTGGACGAGTGCTGATGTTTGTGCGAAATGTAGGGCACTTAATGACAACGAATGTGATTCTCACGAAAAACGGAGAGGAAATTCCTGAGGGGATCATGGATGGTGTGTTCACTTCACTTATGGCAAAACACGATTTATTAGGAAGCGGGCGTTATCGAAATTCACAAGAAGGCTCGATTTATATTGTAAAGCCAAAAATGCATGGCTCAAAAGAAGTTGCATTTGCGAATGAATTGTTTCATCGAATTGAAGATATGTTAGATTTAGAACGATATACGATTAAAATCGGGGTTATGGATGAAGAACGAAGAACATCATTAAATTTAAAAAACTGTATTTATCAAGTAAAAGAACGCGTCGTATTTATTAATACGGGATTTTTAGATCGAACAGGTGATGAAATTCATACATCTATGGAAGCCGGTCCAATGATTCGTAAAGGGGAAATGAAGACATCGGCTTGGTTACAGGCATACGAAAAAAATAATGTGCAAACAGGGCTGCAAGCAGGGTTACAAGGGAAGGCGCAAATTGGTAAAGGAATGTGGGCGATGCCAGATTTAATGGCTGATATGCTTAAACAAAAAATTAGTCACCTTACAGCAGGTGGGAATACGGCTTGGGTACCGTCGCCAACAGCAGCGACATTACATGCATTGCATTATCATGAAGTGGACGTAAAAGCAGTTCAAGATCAGCTTGCCAAAGAGAAGCAAAGTTATCAGACTGATATGTTGCAAGTGCCAATTGCTAAGCAACCAAATTGGTCGCATGAGGAAATACAAAATGAGTTAGATAATAGCTGTCAAACATTGCTTGGCTATGTCGTTCGTTGGGTGGACCAAGGCGTAGGATGCTCGAAAGTTCCTGATATTCACCATATTGGTTTAATGGAGGATAGAGCAACGTTACGAATTTCCAGTCAAATGTTAGCTAATTGGTTGTATCATGGTGTTTGCACAGAAGAACAAATGATGGATTCCTTAAAAAGAATGGCAAAAATGGTAGATAAACAAAACGAAGGTGATAAAAATTATCGTTCGATGGCCCAGAATTTCGATCGTTCGATTGCCTTTCAAGCAGCTTGTGACCTTATATTTAAAGGAAAAGAACAGCCTAATGGATACACCGAGCCTATTTTGCACCGCAGACGTCTTGAAGTGAAACAAAACGAATTACTATCAAAACAATAAAGAAAAGGTTTTCATAAAGGGAGGAAAGGTGAATTTTTATCTTTCCTTTTTTCATGGTCTAGGAAATTATAAAATTTTGCAGCTGTGGATAAACTTACTAAGTTATTTAGCCACGTCCGGCTCCAGCGCCCAGCAACTAGGCGACTTCACGAATCGCCCTACGATAAGTCATCATTGGTTCGTGCAACACCGTCTCACCATGATTCCTAAAACTTTAGTTGCTTCGTTCCACTCGCTACGTTGCTAACCGGGCGCCCCGAGCCTTTGTTCCTATTTTACGGTTTATCGTATAAGTAAAAGCATCCCCTTTTCTAACTATAGAAAATTGGCTGGGAATGAAAGAACTGCATCTACGTATTTTTTCTTGCAGCAATTTTTTCGTAGCCTTGAATATGGAATAACCAATAAGAGGCAAAGAATAGAAATAGAAAGATAAAAAAGTCATAAAATGTGGACCAGTTTTTTGGATTGTAAAAATCTAATGCGTTGAAAAGGTTCATTCCTCCAAAAGCCGCAATAGCCGCAAAGATACTCCCTTTAATAAGGGCATTCGCTTTTGGTTTGATTTGCAACACAAACATAACAGCAACAGGAGCTAAAGCTAAATGATAAGGGAGAAAAAGAATCGGTGAGACGGGTGAAAATTTCATAGGATAAGACCATAATCCATAAGATAATGAGACTAAATCAATTATTAAAGATAGCGCAATGGTTAGAAAGGCGCAACCTAATAAACGTCCTGTGCTATGTTTAGTTCTAAATATAACCCAAAGTATCCAGGGAACGACAAATAAAATAATGCCTAGCCACCACTGCCATGAGAATAGAAAAGCTTGGAACACGGCATCTGTAATTATTCGATTAATTTCAATTAATTTTGCTGCTGCTGCATCTGATTGTACTAAACCCTCTTTGACTGTCATAGAATGCTCCTTATCATTTAAGCTGTTTTTATTATTTGTTTATAGAAAAAAAATATGTATGGGGAAGGAGAAGAGTCTCTTTTAATCAAGACTCCCAACTATCTCCAGCTGATTAAAGATTCGTTTTATCCGCTTTCTGCAATAATAGCTTCTTCTCCACGAATAAAAAACCATACAAAAAAAACCAACAAAAAACTAACGATACCCATGGTTATATAACTGAAATGAATATAGTGGCGCATTGCTAAAGATATAACTGGGGGACCTAAAGCGACACCGATAAAACGTGAAGAACTATAGAAAGCCGTGATCGTTCCTCGTTCTTCTTTATCAATTCCTTGGGTAATCAGTGCGTCTAATGTAGGCAGTACAGCGCCAATAGCAATTCCTAAAATAGAAGAAACACTTAACAATAGATACAAGTTATTACTTGAAAAGCCAATGAACACGACAGTTACTGCGACAATAGGCAAACTAATTAATAACACACGTTTCATCGTTGCTAAATCACCCTTTATTTTCCGACCAGTAATAAACGATGCGAGGCAAAGTCCAAACAATGGAATAGCTAATACCAACCCTTTTGTCACTCCAAATAGCTGATGCTGTTTTTCAAAGATATCAGAGAGAAAAAACAAAACACCGAATAGTATAAGCATGAAATGAATTCCAATTAAAAAAACGGTATATAGCCATTTACCTTCTGTTTTAAAGGTGTTTTTTGTTCTCTGGATAAATTTTCGCAGAGGTTCTACTTCGTCTGCTTGTTTTGGTACTTTAATAAAAAAATAAATGAGCACAGTAGAAATAATACTAAAAACAGAAATAGAGAAAAAAGGTATATACCATAAAAAAGCGGCAAATAGTGCGCCGAGTATAGGGCTTAGTACTTTTCCGAGCGTGTTAGATGTTTCAACAATACCTAAGCAAGCGCTTGTTTTCTCATCATCGCCTTTAAATAAATCTCCTACTAAAGGCAGTACAATAGGGAAGGCCCCGGCTGCTCCTATGCCTTGGAGAATACGACCAATAATAATCCATGTGAAAGGTTCTGTTAGTTTCCACGAGGCAAAACCGGCAATTAAACCACCAATAAAAGCGAAAATTAAGCTGATTAAAATAACGATTTTTCTACTGTAGCGATCCGATAAATAGCCTGCTACTGGAATAAGAAAAATGGCAGCTATCGAGTAGCTTGTTATGACCATACTTGATTGAAAGGAGGTAATACCTACTTCTTTTTCAAAAATTGGCAGTACAGGGATAAGCATTGAATTTCCTAGTGTCATTACAAGTGGTATGGAGGCAATGCTAATAATACTCCATGTTTTAGGTTGGTTTGTCATGATTACATGCTCCATTCATTGCACTTTTTCTCTTATCATGCCAAAAGCAAATTTTCTTATACAGAAAATACGTTGGAGCATATAGGTTATAAATCTTTCTAGAAATTGTTTCTAAAGTTGATGAAGTATAGAGAAGAGGGAGGAGAGTAAATAATTGTAGAGGCTTTTATCCCAAAAACAATGAATGGAATAAAAGCCTGTTGTCTAGAAAATTAGAAAAAAGTCACTTCCGGCCCCATTATCCAGCAACTAGGCGGAATCACGAAATCGCTCTACGATAAGTCATCATCGGTTCGTCGCTAAGAGGAAGGCTGACTAAAAACGGGCTTTCCCCCTGATGTCGGCATCCCCCTATTTTAGTGGCATGATTCCATTAAATTCGTTGATTCGTTCCAGTCGCTACGTTGCTAAACGGGCTCCCTGTGCCCTTTGTTCATACTTAGCTTATGCTCGAATAGCTAAAGGGAATCAGTTATATTTTTCAAAGCAGATTGATAAACACGAAAGTCAGCTTCGGAAAAGAGAACCATTTTAACTTGACCAAATGTAGCTGTCTGCAAATAGTTCGTAATTGCTCTTATAGCTATTTCTGCTGCTGCTTTAATAGGAAAACGAAATACACCAGTAGAAATAGATGGAAATGCAATGCTTGATAGATCAAGTTCTTTAGCAAGTTTGAGTGCTTGCCGGTAGCAGCTTGCTAACTGCTTGTCTTGATTTGGATGATGGGCATTCCAAATGGGTCCTACCGTATGGATTACATAGCTTGCAGGTAAATTATACCCAGCAGTTATGACAGCTTCTCCAGTTCCTAAAGGCTCGCCTTTTAGCTGTTCTTTACGGATCTTTCGACAAGCTTGCAATAATTCTGGTCCTGCTGCTTGATGAATTGCTCCATCAACACCACCGCCACCCATCAGCGAGCCATTTGCTGCATTAACGATTGCTTCTGTTTCTTCTTTCGTTATATCTCCAATGGTTAGCTCCAACCTATTTTCACCGATTATGATGTGCAACCCAACTCCCTCCTTTAAATAGAGAACTTCCACTTTTATTTTGGTTGAAAAAGACGGTATTGTCACCTAAGTGATCGCTTCATTTACATGATAAGTAAGTATAAGTAGATGAAGGCGTTTTATCGCCATAGCGACTTCGCGATGGCCATAGTTTTTCAAATTATAAAGCGTTGACAATAAACTATTACACGAAAATGTTTAATAGTAAGATGAAGATAAGACCACTTATAGAGATAACAGTTTCTAACATCGTCCACGTTAAAAATGTTTCTTTTATTGTTAAACCAAAGGACTCTTTAATAATCCAAAAGCCAGTATCATTGACATGTGATGCGATAAGACTACCAGCTCCTGTAGCTAATACCATTAGTGCCAAATTAACATCTGACCCTGCCATTAAAGGAATAACTAGCCCTGCTGTCGTTAATGCTGCGACGGTAGCTGACCCCTGAGCAATTCTTAAGACTGCTGCAATTAACCAAGCTAAAATAATAGGCGAGATGGAACTACCGTCAAATAAAACAGCAACATAATCGCCAACGCCACCATCAATTAAAACTTGTTTTAGAGCTCCACCTGCACCAATAATTAATAGCATCATCGCAATAGAGCGTATAGAACTTTCTGCAGCGCTCATTAGCTCTTTCATGGGAATATTACGTGCTAATCCCATCGTATAGATGGCTAATAAGACAGACAAAAGCATCACGGTCGTCGGCGAACCAAGCATTGAGAAAAAATCAAATATAAAACCTGATTTATCGCCTTGAAATAAAGAGATTATGGTAGATAGCATCATTAATAAAACTGGAAATAAAGCTGTAAATGCGCTAATACCAAACCCTGGTGTTTCTTCTAATTTAAATTGCTTCGCTTCTCCAATTTCTGCTAGGCTACCGCTTTCTAATTTATCAAAAGCAGAAGGAGCCCATTTTTTTGCAAATCTAGCAAAAAACGGTCCGGAAATGAATGTAGTTGGTATAGCGACAATGATTCCATAAAGTAAAACCATGCCTATATTTGCATTATATTCTTGTGCAATGACGGTTGGTCCCGGATGTGGTGGTAAAAAACCATGTGTGACAGACAATGCTGCCACCATTGGTAGACCAAGAGATAAGAAAGAAACCTTTGTTTGCTTGGCAATTTGATACACAATCGGAATAAGCAATACTAATCCCACTTCGAAAAATAATGCTATACCAAGAATGAAAGAAGCAATAACGACTGCCCATTGAATTTGTTTTTCGCCAAATTTTTCAATGAGTGTAATAGCAATCCGTTGGGCACCGCCTGCATTGGCTATTAACTTACCAAGTATTGCGCCTAATCCAAATACAAATGCGATACTTCCTAGCGTTCCTCCCATCCCGCTTTCAATAGATGCAACAATGTTTTTAAGAGGCATTCCTAGAGATAAGGCAATCAAAAAAGCAACGATAATTAAAGAGATAAAGGTATGTATATTCCATTTCATAATCAGTATCAGTAGTACGATAATTCCTAAAGCGACAATAAATAATGGCATAGATTTCTCCTTCTTTCTAGTTTAGTATAGGTATCTTCAAGTTTGCAGGAGATTAATGATGATGTTTTCTTTCTTTTTCAAGCATATGGTGCGTGTTGAAATTGTTTTCAATGGCTTTGGAAATAGAAACTTTATCCTTATCTTGAATCGATTTCAGCATGAGTTTATGATTTTGCACAATTCTATCAGCATCCTTTGGGGCGTCTTTAAACCTTCGCCTCATTGACAATAAAATAAAGCTTTCCATAGTTGGACGCATTTTTGACCACATTAGTAATATTCTCTTATGATTGATACATCGAACGATTGTTTCATGGAAATCCAAATCGTGAGCAGTTAAACTTTCAGCATCTTTAAATTTAACTGCAATATACATCATGTCGATAATTTTAATTAACTGTTGTTCGAGAGCATCCGTATCCAACTGAATGATGCGTTCAAGCACAAATTGTTCCATCATTTTTCTTATATCATAAAGCTCTTCAATGTCTTTATCTGAAAAGTCTAAGATGACAGCCCCCATCTTTTCAAGTTGAGTGAAACCTTCAGAAGCGAGAATTTTTAGAGCTTCTCGTACAGGAGACCGGCTCGTATCAAATTGTTTAGCAAGCTTATTTTCAGAAATTATGGTATCGCTTTCAATTTTCTTGGAAATAATTTGCATGCGAACTTCGGCGGCTATTTTCTCTCCCGTTGACAAGTTATGTAACCATTGCTCTGGATAAAGCGCATTCATTTTCATCCTCCTTATACGCGTTTGATAGTATACTTGTATACAAGTATACTATCAAACGTGCTCTGTATATGTAAAGGCTTTAATATCGTATTCTTAAAGAGACAGGATCATTTGTAACGATTAATCAATTCCAACACAAAAAAGTAATCCACCCTGCCGGCCAAGTAGGAAGTAGATTACTTTTTACTTCACACTATAAAAAAGTACAGAATTTTTAGGGCTTATATAGTGTCTCATCGCTGTGTGGGGTTTTGCATGCAAAATCCACTTTGTATCTAAGACGTTTTTAAAGCTTTCACACGTTCTAATTCTAAATCATGTTCTTTGTGTTTTTAACCCCCGATTCAACTAGTTTCTATAATGCTTTCACATCAAGCGTTTCAATAAACTGGACGAATGCTTTTACAATGTTTAGCTTTAACGTTTCTTCATGATAGTACATCCAAGTTTTTCTGGTCACGGATTCACCCGACGGTAAATGAATTGGTTTAATGAATAAATCGGTGTGCGGACGAACGACAAGATTGGCTATAACGGCATAACCAAGTCCATTAATGACCATTTCTTTACATGTTTCAACTTGATTGACTTGAATATTAATATTTGGATTTTGTTTATAGGTGCTATACCACCATTGATCGACAATACTTCTCATTTTCTCATCTGTATGGTAATCAATACGAGGTAAATGAGGAAGGTCCTCCCATTGGAAATCCCACGGAGAAGCAATACAAATCTCTTCTTCATATAGTAAATGTTTATTTTCATTCCACATATAATCACCTTTGATAAATCCAATATGTACATCATGATTTAAAATAAGGCGGTGCATTTCACTACTCCATCCTGTGACTACCTGAAATTCTACATCTGGGTAACTTTGCTTAAATAAACGTAATAATTTCGGCATTTTATTCAATGCGAAAAAATTTGATACGCCGACTCGAATCGTGCCAGCAAACTGATCTTTCATATTATGAAGCTGTTCTTCAATCCTTCTTTGTTCATACAGCATTTTTTGTGCGTGAAGAGCCAACTGTTCTCCTTCTGGTGTAAACGTAATCCCTCTCTGTTTACGTATGATAAGCTGGACATCATAATATGTTTCCATTTTTTTTAAACGAGATGTTAAGGTTGGTTGAGATAAAAACAGCCGTTGTGCAGCTTGTGTAATATTTTCCGTCCGATATAATTCCGCCAACATTTCCCAATCTTCCGTTCTCATTAAAAAACACCCCGTTTTCTTGTGTTTTGATATTGAAAAAATTTATGTCTAGTAATTAAAATTATATATTTTCCTAATCTTCAATTCAATTCTATAATATAAATAGAGAAAATAAAGAAAATTAACGAATAATTTTAAGGAGGATGTTTATGAGTACGAATCAGCAGTTTGTCCCTGGTTTAGATGGCGTTATTGCAGCAGAGACGGCTATATCATTTCTTGACACAGAACAAGAAAAAATCATTATTCGCGGGCATGAATTAATCGATTTGTCGCAAAATAATGACTATATTGATGTTGTGCATCTTTTGTTAGATGGTAAATTACCAACTGCTTCTAAAAAAACGGCTCTTGAAAAGAAGTTAACCTCTAATTACGATATACCAGATCAAGTGATGCAAATTTTATCTCTATTGCCAAAGCAAACACACCCGATGGATGGATTGCGGACAGGATTGTCAGCGCTTTCTGGATATGATGGAGATATAGATAATCGCTCTTTAGAAGCGAATAAAAGTAGAGCATATAAGCTATTAGGCAAGTTGCCAGCTATTACGGTAAATAGCTTTCGTCTAATTAATGGGCAAGAGGTTGTCAAACCGGATCCAACACTTTCTTACAGTGCAAATTTTTTATACATGATTACAGGGGAGAAACCAACAGCGTTTGAAGCGGAAATATTTGATCGTACATTACTACTTTATAGTGAGCACGAAATGCCAAATTCAACATTTACTGCTAGAGTTATCGCTTCGACAAATTCCGACCTTTATGGAGCCTTGACAGGGGGAGTTGCCTCCTTAAAAGGAAATTTACATGGTGGTGCGAATGAAGCGGTAATGTATATGTTAAATGAAGTGAAAACTGCCGCTGCTTTTGAAGAATTAATTCAAAGAAAGCTTATCAATAAAGAAAAAGTAATGGGCTTTGGGCACAGAGTGTACATGAAGAAGATGGATCCAAGAGCGTTAGTGCTGAAAGACGCTTTAAAGCAACTATGTGAGAAAAAAGGGGACTACACATTATTAGAAATGTGTGAAGCTGGAGAAAAAGTAATGCGAGAGGAAAAAGGTTTATATCCTAATCTCGATTATTATGCAGCACCTGTGTATTGGATGCTTGGCATTCCAATCGGTCTTTATACGCCGATTTTCTTTAGTGCACGTACAGCGGGATTAGTTGCACACGTCATAGAACAGCATAACAACAATCGCATTTTTCGTCCGCGTGTTCATTACATTGGAGAAAGTTATTAATCTAGATTGAAGGAGTGATCATGAATGGTACAAGTGAAAGATGAAAGAAAGACAGATCAACTATTAGAAGAAATAGCAGACTATGTATTAAATAAAGAAGTTACTAGTGAAGAAGCTTTTTCCACCGCACATTATGTGTTAATCGATACATTAGGTTGTGGGATATTAGCTCTTAATTATCCAGAATGTACGAAACATCTTGGGCCGATTGTACCCGGAACAGTAGTACCAAATGGCGTGCGCGTTCCTGGGACTTCCCATGTACTAGACCCTGTGCAAGGAGCGTTTAGTATTGGAGCGATGATTCGTTGGCTCGATTATAATGATACATGGCTTGCTGCAGAGTGGGGGCATCCATCTGATAATCTTGGGTCTATTTTAGCAGTGGCTGATTTTATTAGCCGCCGGAATATAGCGAACGGAAAAGAGCCGCTTAAGGTGAAAGATGTATTAGAGATGACAATTAAGGCACATGAAATTCAAGGAATTCTTGCTTTAGAGAACAGCTTGAATCGTGTCGGACTTGATCATGTTTTATTTGTGAAAATCGCCTCAACGGCTGTCGTAACGAAAATGCTTGGTGGTACGAAAGAAGAGATTATTCATGCATTATCCAATGCTTGGATTGATAATTCTAGTTTACGAACGTATCGTCATGCACCGAATACAGGATCTCGTAAATCTTGGGCTGCTGGTGATGCAACGAGCCGAGCTGTTCGATTAGCGTTAATGGCTTTAAAAGGGGAAATGGGTTACGCGACGGCGTTAAGTGCTCCAGGTTGGGGTTTTCAAGATGTGTTATTTAATAAACAAGAGCTTGTATTAAAACAGCCTTTAGATAGTTATGTCATGGAAAATGTACTTTTTAAAGTATCTTATCCTGCTGAATTCCATGCCCAAACAGCAGCAGAAGCGGCGATCGAGCTTCATCCTGAGATAAAGGACCGCTTAGATGAAATTGATCACATTACGATTTCTACCCATGAATCAGCAATTCGCATTATTGATAAAAAAGGACCGTTGTATAATCCAGCTGACCGTGATCATTGTTTGCAATATATAACAGCTATCGGTTTATTAAAAGGAAATATTGTGGCAGAAGATTATGAGGATGATGTTGCTGCTGACCCAAGAGTGGATATGTTGCGGGATAAAATGGTTGTTACAGAAAATAAAGCATACACAGAGGATTATTTAGATCCAAATAAACGTTCCATTGCAAATGCCGTTCAAGTTCATTTCAAAGATGGCACGCAAACAGCAGCAATTGAACGTGAATATCCATTAGGGCATCGTTTTCGCAGAGAAGAAGCAATTCCAAAGATATTAGACAAGTACGCAGCTAATTTGGCGACACAATTTGCTAGCAAACAGTTGCAGGAAATTGAAGCCATTAGTTATGATTATGGTAAGTTAGCGGAGATGGATGTAAACGAATTTATGGAATTATTTGCGAAGTAACGAGGAGGACATCAAAAGATGGCATGGATTGTCGATGAACCGAAAACACAAAAAGAGTTAGCAGAACAATTCAAAGAGCTCATATACGCAGAGGTGATTTTACAAATTCCTGGAGCCCATGACGCAATGGCAGCGCTCGTTGCTAAACAAACAGGTTTCAATGCGCTGTATCTATCTGGGGGGGCGTATACTGCTAGTAAAGGCTTACCAGATTTAGGAATGGTAACATCAACAGAAGTAGCTGACAGGGCTAGAGACTTAGTTCGGGCTACGAACTTACCAGCTTTAGTAGATATTGACACGGGTTTTGGCGGTGTGTTAAATGTAGCTCGGACAGCCCAGGAGATGTTTGAAGCGAATGTTGCTGCTGTACAAATAGAAGATCAGCAGCTACCAAAGAAATGCGGTCATTTGAACGGGAAACAGCTCGTCACAAAAGATGAGATGGAACAAAAGATTCAAGCAATTAAAAAAGTAGCTCCTTCGCTAGTAGTCGTTGCTCGGACGGATGCCCGAGCAAATGAAGGGTTAGACGCTGCCATTGAACGAGCGAATGCGTATGTAGCTGCTGGAGCAGAAGCGATTTTTCCCGAAGCGTTACAAACGGATGAAGAGTTCCAAGTGTTTGCTCAGAAGGTCAATGCGCCACTTTTAGCAAATATGACTGAATTTGGAAAAACACCCTATATCACTGCTGAAGAATTTCAGCGTATGGGCTTTAAAATGGTGATTTATCCAGTAACTTCTTTACGTGTTGCAGCTAAAGCATATGAACGAATCTTCAAGCTGATTAAAGAAGAAGGTACACAAAAAAATGGTGTTACAGATATGCAAACGAGAAAAGAACTATATGAAACCATTTCATATGATGACTTTGAAGCGTTAGATAAAAATATTGCGAAAACTGTGCTAGGAGAATAATTGAGAACAGGCTTTACTGTGTTAACAGTAGAGTCTGTTTTAGGTGCGCCCTGCATGGACGAAAACTTGGTGGTGAAAGTCCACTACAGGCTTGGCAGTAGGAACTGTTAGCGAAAGACAAGGTGGCTATCGCGAGGTAGTGGCTGAAGGAAGTCGGACGCAAACTCC
>NZ_JABXHF010000117.1:0-5809 GCF_013393565.1 Virgibacillus sp. | reverse complement strand
TTTACATCGGTTCGACGCAAAATCGTACAGAGAATGTATTCCGCCTACTTGAAGTAGTGGATACAAAGGGAAACATTCTACGATTAATTACTAACCGTTTCGATCTAGACTCCGAAGAGATTAGTGAAATTTACCGTCAACGATGGACCATTGAGCTATTTTTCAAGTGGCTCAAACAGCATGTAGAGATCAAACACTTTTATGGCATGAGCGAAACTGCCATTCAAAATCAAATTTTCCTTGCACTTATTGCTTACTGTTTACATGTACTTATCCAGTTAGAGATGAGGAGTAAGAAGTCCTTACTCCGAATTAGCCGCTGGTTAAATAAAGCGCTGTGGAAACCTGCGTACATCTGGATTCGCAGATTTGACGATAGATCTATTCCGTAAATACATACAGTGTCGCTGTTGCTAATAGTTTAATTGTATAATTTTTCCAAATGGACAGACCACCTTTGTTTAGCCTTTGTCTTTTTGGCAAAAAATCCTGCAAAGATGTTTACTGAATTTTCAAACCATATTTATGCAATGCTAGTGAATCTGCATGAAAAATTTACGTTAAATTCCTATTCCTTAGATCAAGGTCATCATGATGAGAAAGTAACATCTTTTCCTTACAGAATCAAGACCGCTTAATTTAAGGAAACTCAACATGTGGTTTTCTTTCTTATCTTGTTCAACTGCAAGGAGAAAATTTATATCGGTATAAAGGGATATTAAACATAAATGGGTTAGATAGACGATTTATTTTTCAAGGCGTTCATATGATTTTTGCAGGAGAAGAAAAAAATAATTGGGGCAATGAACAACGTAAAAGTGAGCTTGTATTTATTGGGAAGAATCTCGATAAAGAAAAACTTACTGCACAGTTTCGTGCATGTATCGTAAAATAAATTTTTTTAAGCTTCAAATCGTAATGCTTACAATTTAGACCGACCCTAATAAATTTTACTTATATATTTTTAATGGAATGCTAGGGGGAAAAATGGATGCGAGCTAAAGGGATTGCTTGCTGTGCCACCAGAATTGATTTAGCTCTTCTTCTTTCCCAGACTGGTCCATCCGTCTCTGTTGAACCGCTCTCTTATTGGGTTGCTTCACTACCGAAAGAAAAAAGGAAAGTACAATCAAGCAAAACCCAAGCATTTTAAATGATTGGGACCAGAATTTGGAGATAGAAAGACCAATTTTGTATTTATTGGAGTTGATCTTGAAGGAGGAACAATTATTAGGGAGCTTGATCAATGCTTACTAACTGCAGAAGAAATGGAAGAAGATTGGACCGAGATGGAAGATCCTTATACTTGTGAAATCTAAGTTAGAGAAAATGGTAGTTAATCGAGTACTACGGTAAGTGAAGATGATAAAACTAGACAGTACAATATTTTGAATTTGTTTTTTAAAATTATAGGAATAGGTGAGATTAATGGCAAAAAAATCAAAATTTGCAAAAGAGAAGAAAAGACAACAAATGGTAGCAAAATATGCTGAATTACGAAGAGAATTAAAAGAAAAAGGAGATTATGAGGCGCTTAGAACACTTCCACGAGATTCTTCCCCCATACGTTTAACAGGAAGGTGTGAGATTACTGGGAGACCTCGTGGGTATATGAGAAAGTTCCAAATGTCTCGAATTGCTTTTAGGGAATATGCACATAAAGGTCAGATTCCAGGTGTGAAAAAGTCGAGTTGGTAAAAAAGGGGTGCTTGCTTTTATGTATAAGTGGTCATTATAGGGGTGCTAGCAATCATTAATGGTTGGGTTTTGGCAGCAGCTCTGTTCATGTACATTGCTTTAAAAAGACGATGACAGATGATTAATTAGTATGGTAAGTAAGTTTGCTGGAAAAAGGAAGGATCAGTGGAAGAGTGTTTTACTTTTCCGCTGTTTTTTGTATCGATTAATAGGGGATTTTGTATTAAAATTGTATGATATTAAAAGAAATGAGGTGGAAAATGATTTATGTAGAGGCGTCCAGATTAAGATTGCGTGACTGGGATGAAACAGATATAGTTCCATTTTCGGTACTAAATGCGGATGAAAACGTGATGCAGTATTTTCCTAAAACATTATCAACCGAAGAAACAAAAGCTTTTTACACATTAATCGTAGATAAGATCAAAGCGAATGGATATGGACTTTTTGCTGTGGAAGAAAAGGAAACGAATGAATTTTTAGGATTTATTGGGTTTCATCGAGCAACTTTTGCAGCTGATTTTACACCTTGTATTGAAATTGGTTGGCGACTAAAAGAAGCAGCTTGGGGAAAAGGTTTTGCTACAGAAGGGGCAGCAGCTTGTTTGCAATATGGATTTACAAAATTAGGCTTTACTGATATTTATAGCTTTACAGCTAAGGTGAACACGCCTTCACAAAATGTCATGAGAAAAATAGGTATGCAATATGTGAAAGATTTTGACCACCCAAAGCTGAAGCAGGGAAGTATTCTGAAAAAACATGTGTTATATCATATAAATGCGGATTTGCTGAAATGATATGACTGTTACGTTGGGTACGAAAAAGGAATGTGAAGGTATTAAACGGTCAGGTCATGCGGAAAGAACGTGAGCATGTAGAAAAAATAGAATGCGAGCAGTTAGTTCAACGGTTAAGTCCGCAAACAAACAGATGACCACGATTATCAGTGGTGAAGGCATATTTATTTCCCCTAAGCCATAAAAGCAGTTGAAGGTAAATATTTAGGGGGCTGTTCTTGCGCTGCTCGTTCACATATGCAAAAGCGGGAGCTGACAGCCCTATAGATATATGTTCCAGTGAGGGTGGGGGATGATGACTGATGATTGATAGGGGGAGATAATTTGCCTTTCTACCACAAACTGGAGTGCATCGTTACGCAGACGGTGTATTTTCATAGGTAATGGTCATGCTTTGGCTTTTTATTTCATCGACTTGTTCATCTAGCCTTTGCACAATCTTATTCATACGTTTATCGATGTGTTCTAGTAAATTACGATTGTACGTCGTTAACTTTTTTGTTTCTTCTTTCATTGCTTCTACAATTTCACCTTTTTGATCCTCATTAACAATAATATCATCCATGAGATTGAAAAAAGTCTTATCGATTTTAAATATCTCCTCTGTATAGTTACGTAGAATTTGTTTCTTATACATGAGGTTCTCACTTGCAACAATTTTTTCTGTTACTGTAATTGATTCTGTTTCTTTCATGTCAATCTCCCTCTACTAAACGAAATAAAGTAGCGACTTCTTTTTCTTCTGTAAACAAATCTTCGATGGCTTTGCGATAATTTTCAATATATGTATAGCTTTTTTGTACACTTTGCTTTAGTTCGTATATTTCTTCATCTAGGTTCGTATGTTCTAATGGGAAAAATACGTCGTGGACTTGAATCCGCCTTACTTTTTTATCTAATCGTGAAAAGTAAAGATGCTTTCTAAGAATATGTGTATATACACTAGGATTTGCCTCTATGTCATCTATTTTGCGCATCACTTTATATTTGTTTCTGTCATAGGATTTGGGAATTTCTCTATCTATTGCTGCTTGAAACTGATGAATCTTAGATAGCTTTTCTTCTAAAACGGTTTTCCCTTCTTGATACATACGCAAAGCGGCTGAAATATTTACTTTTATTTCTTTATTTCCATGATTGGTAGTGAAAAGCATATCTGTTCCTAAATAGGATTTTTTACCATGCGACAAACCACTTAAAACTTCCATAATACTATGGCTAGCCTTTAACTCATCTAAAACCTTCAGAAGATCCTCTTGATTTAACACTTTGAGGCTGTCTTTGATCGCGTTAATATGTCCCTTTATTTTTAGCGCTGCTGCAATGTCCCCGCCGATTTGTGTGATAAAGTTCCCAGTGCCTCGCACATCTACTATGCTAGATAATGTCTCTTGAATCCCTTCTAGTTCTGTTTCTATGTTGGAGAATTCTTTACCAATAAGTTGCTTTTGTGCATTTGATATATATCCTGCATCTTCTAATCTACCAAAAATTAAATCAGCATTACTTGTAATTGTTTTTACTTGTTGAAGTAGTCCAGGCACTTTTTTATCTAACTGGCGGATCATTCCATCAATTTCAGTTTGATTTGTCATATAAGTTTTAAGGGAATTATCACCGATTTTGTTTACAACATTCATATTAACACCAAAAATCTCTTGCATAGCTCCGTTTATTCCACCTTGGTTAGAAGCAGTGGTGTACTGGATGGCTAGTTCTTGAAAGTCCTGTATTACTTCATCTGGAATATCCTCTACTAGTGACCGCAACCCTGGATAGTTAGGGTTGGTGTCCACCATTTCGACATTCCCAAGTGTAAAGAAACCACGTACAGCACTTGCCGCATAAAGTGGATCATCCTTTGAGATGATTTGGTGGATATTTTTTGCTTTGTCTTTATAGTGATTTTCTGCGAATTGTCGAAGTTGGTTTGGGTCTATGTCGTAGATGGTATGTGTGTCACCGGGAGAAATCGAAAATTCACTTTGGACAGCCCGTTTAAAGTGAAAATTGGTATTGTAAAGTTGGTAGTAATTTGTCTGAGCGCCATTTATACTATATACTTTATCAAAAGTATTATGCATTAAATGGGCAGTGGTATTATTATTATGAGCTAATGAATGTGATAAACCAATAACAGGTGTTGAGTTTTCATTATTATTGAGCTTAAAATGATGTTGTACTGCTTTTACAAATTTATTCGTTGATTTAGCTTGCCGATTATCTTTTCCTGCTAACATTGCTTTTATGTTATAGTCCCAGTCTTTAATGTTTTTAGTTCCTTGTGATAAAATGTATAATTCATCTTTTTTATTTCCCTTAGTATCTATATAAATTGCAATCCCATCATACCCAGATTGTTCACCAACTCTTGCTTCTTTTGAGGTATATACCTTGATATCGGCTTGCAGCTCCTTGCCTGTTTCTTCTAAGTACATTCTCTTAACCTTTTCTATAAATTCCTCTTTTGATAACTTATCTTCGTACCCTAACTGGGTTAATCTTAGCCGCAGTTCAGGTGAATGCATAATTCTATGACTCATCTCCGTTCACTTCCTTATTCTCATCTATAAAGCGGATCGTTTTCAGCCAATCCAAAACGTATTTTTCATTTTCTGTTTTGTTTTTATTGCATTTTTCTTTTAGCTCTTGCCTACAATCAATTTGGTAAACTATTTCAAGTGCTCCATCAGCTGTTTCATTTTGTACATATCCTGCGTATGCATAAAATTCACTTTTATCAATGTTTCCATAATAAAGTGATTGACCATCTCCTGCTATCTTTTTATAATTTATATCTTCTCCAATCCTACTATTGAAGCTTTCTAAATTCATATCTAATTCATCTGTCCTATCATCAGAATAATAAAAAATTGTTATGTCTCCGCCTCCAACAATGTCACTCGGAATGCGGACAGAATATTCTTCGTATTCTTTATCATCTGCAAAATAATCCCTTTTATCAATCATTCCACCTTCAGGGAAATCCATTTCATACTTACCTGTCCCGGACAAAAATGGATAATAGCCAGGTCTTGTTTCTTCTGTCGATTGTAAAAAACCTCGGGTAAATTCATCTTGAAATGCTCTTACATCAGGCAGGTCCTCGGGGTTCATTTCTGAAGGCTTCTTTGTTTTTTCACTTGCCATTTGACAACCTCCTAGGAAAATTACAAGTAATAACAGTAAAAAAATGTAACGTTGCTTCTTCACATTTTAGCCTCCGATAAATAGGTCATTTACCAATATGACCCATATTTTCAGTTATGTATAGTATATAGTTGACTATGAGCAAATGAAAGTGAAGGGAG
>NZ_JABXHF010000035.1:0-40839 GCF_013393565.1 Virgibacillus sp. | reverse complement strand
GTACGTAAAGAACCAGAGCGAGAGTCCAGTGGACGACGAAGGTGGGACAATGAGCGAATTTTTGCAGAGACCCTAGCACAATATGAGACAGGAGACGTGTTACACTTAGATGATTTAACATACGATCTATTCGTTTAAAAGTATATACTATTCAAAAAATGGATGAAGGGCTACCTCTCATACCTGTTGTCTTTTTTTCATTGTGTACAAATAACATATATCAGAAAATTCTGTTACCTATGTCTCAAATGGAAAATTAACGCTTGACTTGAAGCATTACTTTTTATGCAACGCTAGTGTACAAAAGTATAAAATTAGATGCTTAGGGATAAGTGAATAACGGAATAGAGACGTTTCAGCATGGAGGCGCCTTCACTTCATTGCCCTAAGCTAAGTCATCATCGGTTAGTCGCTAAAAGGAAGGCCGACGATAAACGGGCTTGCCGCCCGACGTCGATTCCCCCTGTTTTAGTGGCATAATTCCTTGATCTTAGTTAATGCTTTGCACCTAAACGGGCGCTCGAGCTTTTTGTCTTTGCATACGTCATTCATGTATTCGATAACGCGTGTCATATTACTTGTTACTTCTGAGCGTAGACGATTTCTTCTACGCGGCTACTGTGTGTATACACATTCATAGACCCTTTTCTAGCAAAGCCAATGACTGTAATCCCTAAGTCTTCGGCTAACTGTAAAGCAAGTTTAGTAGGAGCGGACTTAGATATAAGAATACTCACACGCATTTTGGAAATTTTTAACAATACCTCAGAAGAGATGCGCCCACTGAATACTATAACTTTATCGTTTATGTTCAAATGGTTCATTAACATATGACCGTACAACTTATCAAGCGCATTATGGCGACCAATGTCTGTACGAACGAGTTCGACACCATTAACAGAAGCTAAAGCTGCATTATGCACGCCACCTGTTTGATGAAACTGCATGGAAGCTTGTTGTAATTGTTCCATAAGTTGTAAACATTGCTTACAAGAGATGCGTAGGTTGGACATCATCGTTTTGGCTGTTTTCACATCATTCTTAAAATAAAATTGCCGACTTTTCCCGCAACAAGAGCCAATAATACGTTTGGAATGATCGAATTGATACATATCAGGAAGTTTGTTGATTTCCAAGTAAGCAAATCCTGTTTTTACATCTACATTCATACGTTGGATGGCATGATATTGCAAAATCACTCCTTCTGAAGCAAGAAAGCCGACGATCAGTTCTTCGACGTGTTCTGGAGAGCAAACCATGGTAGCGAATTCTTCACCGTTAATCATAATCGTGATCGGATATTCCTCCGCCACGGATGTTAACTCTTTTGTAGCTGCTCCGTCATGAAAACGAATAATTTCCCAATCCGCTAAATTATCAGACATATAATCCCCCTTTTTATCATTCCGAATATACGGTAAGATTCCCGCTTCTTATAAAGACTTGCAATGCCAAATCTTTATGGCGATGAAACAAGGGTTTTGTTATTGGCGACAAGCCATATCCTTTCTAATGACTATCTATTTCCAGTTCTTCTACGCGCTTCTCTGCGTACTTCACATCTTTTTGTGCATAATACGTAACTGCTTTTTCTAAAATGACTGCTGTATTATATTCAGGGATACCTGCATATTGTTCGTAAATGCCTTTTGGAATAAGGACATTCCCTTCTGGCCAATGTACTTCTAGATTGCCCGTTTTGACAGGGGCGAATTTAGCGCGGCCAGCATATAAACCGTGCTGGTTATAAACGACTACGTTTTCTCCATCTTGAATATCAAGTGTGTCTGCATCTTGTTTACTCACTAAAATATCATCACGGTGTGCATTGTTAAACGGATCCGTTTCACTATAAATCATCGAGTTGAATTGTTTTCCTCGACGAGTCGTAACGTAAAAATGCCCTTCTGGCTTTCTTAATTCTGGAATATCCATCGCGATAAGATTCCCCTTGCCATCTGTAGTCGGGCAAACGCCATCTTCACAGAGCCAAGCTCCTCCCCATTGGAAAAGATCGCCTTTTTCATTTAAATGCTGTATGCCATCATAGTTTGGGGCGGCTTTGGCAATTTCTTCACGGATCGCACGTGCATCTTTAAAATGAATAATGTCTTTTGCTTCAGGTCTTACTCGCTTTGCTACATCCACATAAACCTCCCATTCAGAACGAGCCTCTTCTATACGTGGACCCTTAATTTCTGGGGAGAAATAGACCATTCTTTCCGTAGAGGTAGACGTCCCACCTCCAGGTTGCTCATAGCGTGTCATCGCTGGCAAAACGATGACTGCTTCCTTTGCATCTACAAGTGTAGACGTATTGAAGATAATATCTTGATGCACTCGAAGTTCAACTTGTTCTAAGCATGATTGAATATAATCAGGATTTGGCATTGTTTCAAGAAAATTCCCTCCCGACATATAGTAGAGCTTTAATTTTCGTTCATGTTCCTCTGGTAAGTGAGCGTGCTCTAGAGATTCGCCGACAATGTCTCCTTGCCAAGTGGGAATATCAAAATTCCATACTTTTTCTACACGTTCCCGTTGCTCATCATTCATGCTTCCTCCTGGTAAAGAGAAGGGGTCTGCTCCCATTTCACCAGAGCCTTGCACACCAGAATGTCCTCTTATAGGCATTAAGCCGCAATGTTCACGTCCAAGAAACCCGCGTAACAAAGCTAGATTGGCAACTTGTGAGATGTTATCGGTTCCAAAACGATGTTGGGTCAGACCCATAGACCAGACAAACACAGCTGATTTTGAATTTGCTAGGAGCGACGCTAATTCTATCATTCTTTGTTTAGAGATGCCGGACGATTGCTCTAATTGTTCCCACGTATGAGCTTCTACCTTTCTTTGTAAAGCGTCCAAACCATTGACATGTGCCTGAATAAATGCATGGTCCAACGCTGATCCTGGCTTTTCATTCTCCATTTCAAACCAATGCTTCATAATGCCGTGCATAAAGGCAATATCACCACCAATATTTACTTGGTAAACATCATCAGCTATTTTCGTTCCAAATAAAGCGGACTCTCCAATAGAAGGGATCCAATATTCGTCCATGGATGGTTCGTGGTAAGGGTTGATAACAATGATCTTTGTTCCTTGCTTTTTAGCGGCATACATATATTTAGTAGAAACGGGTTGGTTATTTGCTGCAACAGAACCCCAAAATAGTAGAACATCTGTACCGATCCAATCTTTATAATTGCAAGTTGAGGCGCCAACCCCTACAGAACGAGTCAATGCTGTTTTAGATGGCGAGTGGCATATTCTAGATGCATTATCAATATTATTCGTTCCAAGAAACCGAGCGACTTTTCCGAGTACATAATAGGTTTCATTCGTAATGCCACGTGAGGTGGAGTAAAAGGAAAGCTGTTTTGGATGAAGGGCACGCATTTTTTTAGCAATATAGTCTAGTGCTTCGTTCCAGGAAATACGTTGAAACTTTTGATCATATGGCTTGCGAATAAGCGGATAAGGGATGCGACCGAGCTGACGTAGTTCTGTGCTGTTCATTTTTCGCAATTCATCTATATCAGCATGCAAGATAGCTTTGTTTATAGCTGGCATCGTATTTAAACGAAGAACGTTTAGACGTGTCGTGCAAAGATGTGGTCCAGTTAACGTCTGATCCTTGAGTCCTTGTACGCCAAGTGCGCAACCGTCGCATACTCCTTGTGTAAGGATACGAGTGGCATAAGGAAGTCTGTCTTTATTTTCCCAAGCAACCTTTATTGTGTCGCGAATATGATGCGGTTTTACTTTTCCTAAACCAAATGGAACCTTGCTTACCCAAAGCGATGGATCAGGCTTTTTGGACAACTTAATTGGGCCAGTGTGCTTTGTTTTCCCCATTATTTCCCCCTCCAATAATCTACAGTTGATTTTACTTGGTTTCATCCTACCATGAAAGCGGATACAATACAATTCAATTTAGCTATCTATTTTTTCACTGAAAGTGGTAGCATTGCGCATAAAATTTCTCTTTTTCTAAACACTAATCATAGAAACTAAAATGGAGGTAAAGCAGATGGAATGGTCATGGGTTTGGAAAGCTGTGCTTATTATCATTGGGGGAACCTTACTGCTAAGGCTTGCTGGTAGAAAATCAATATCCCAAATGACATTGGCGCAAACGGTTATTATGATTGGCATAGGTTCTTTATTGATTCAGCCATTAGCTGGCAAAAATATATGGACAACACTCGGTGTAGGTACCGTTCTTGTATTGACATTAATTGTCATGGAGTTCGCACAAATTAAATCTGATTCCTTTGAAGGGATTATAACAGGGAAATCAAAAGTCCTCATTCACAATGGTGTCATTCAATATGACCAACTAAAAAAATTACGTCTAACAACAGATCAGCTAGAAATGAATTTACGACAGAAAAATATATCGCGAATAGAAGATGTGGAATGGGCAACGTTAGAAGCAAACGGACAAATTGGGTATGCGCTAAAGCCGGAAGCACAACCAGCCACAAAAGGAGATATACAACAACTTTATACAGAGATAAAAAACGTCCAACATCATTTGTTAGCGCAAAGCAGAACGCTGGGGAGTGGGGCTGGTGAAAAGTTTCAATCCCCTTCCAATTTATTTCAAGAAGTAGCGGATAAAGGGCATGACAGTAATACAACTCCTCCTCATCAATTTGATTAAAAGAGATAGTGGTTAAAATAACGCTTCATAGGGAATAGTCTTTATAAGTTCAGATCGATAATAAGCATTCGATTTCACAATATGCCCCAAGATGGTTTGCAGAGAACAAAGTAACAAGTATTTTCTTACATAATAGGAAAGGATAGCATTTTGTTCATCTTCCATTGCATGTAATGGGAGACAAGAGCATCTCAATGACCTAGCTCTTAAGAGAAGCCCCTACCCGGTTACGAGTAATCCATTTGGGGGAACGCCGTCGGTGATTGAAGTTTACTTTATAGAGTGAAAAAACAGCTTTTTTTCAGCAGTATGTTGGCGATACGTTAAGTTTTAATAACTTTAATAACAAACCATTTTATTTCGTGTTAAAAAAGTATATAATATAATTTGTGTGTTTTTGGAGAAACGAAAATAGGTCATGGAAAAAGTCCTTATATGATGATATATGGCACCAAGATACTCCTTTTCGTAAGAGCATATCTTTAGGCTATTCATCATCAGTGGCATTGATAGAAAAATTCTACTGATAGAAGATGCACTTTCTATTATTCATCTATTAACGCATTATTTCCTTGCAAATTTGTAAAATAAAATTTAGCTTTTTCTATTTTTTTTTACGCGGATTATACAGCCTTTAAGAAGATGTACAAGATTTTATTTAGCAGTAATAGATTGCAATATGCTATTTAATATGCTAAGCTTGTAAACACAATATATCGTAATAAATAACCTTTATAACTACTATATATTGTGTTTTGTTTTGAGTTAAGGCTATTATTATTAGAAAATTAAGACGTTTGAGTGTACGATAGCATGATGAATCAATCTCTAGTATTGTAAAGTACATAAGGAGTTTTAAATGAACATATAAAAGACAAGCTTGGCGTAATCGCCGAGTTTTCTAATGCCTATTTACTGTTCGTAAATAGTAGCCATATATTATAGCCCTTTAAAGGGTTTAATTATATTGAGGGAGGATTATAAATGATCATCGACATCGCTACTACAAGAGATAGACTTGTAGAAATCATTGATCTTGCGCAACAGGGGCTAGCTGTTGAAACGAAAGCTTATAAGGAAAAGGCATTTAAAACGATTCAGGAAGATACTCCGATCGACAAAGCTTTAGATATTCTTGTTCAAATCGCATTGGAGAATATTGATGAATCTGCTCCTGATTGGACCTATGTAGCGAGCCGAATTTATTTACAGCAGCTTTACCATCAAGCCCGCCACAATCGCCATTACGATGATGGTAAATATGGTGATTTTTATGAATTAATTACCATGCTGACGGATGAAAATATTTACGAAAATAATCTGTTAGAAAAGTATTCAAAAGCGGAAATTGATTACTTTGCCGAACAAATCGATCCTGCAAGGGACTTGTACTTCACCTACTTAGGGCTTCATACATTAGCGACACGTTATTTAGCAACAGATCACGATAAAAAGGTGTTTGAGCTACCGCAGGAACGTTGGATGGTTATTGCCATGACGCTTATGCAATATGAAGATAAAGCAAAGCGGACAGAGCATGTGTTAGAAGCTTATTGGGCACTAAGTAACTTATATATGACAGTCGCAACACCGACCCTTGCTAATGCTGGAAAAACGCATGGTCAACTATCTAGTTGTTTTATTGATACCGTCGATGATAGCCTTCAATCCATTTACGATAGCAATACCGATATTGCTAAGTTGTCTAAAAATGGTGGTGGAATCGGTGTTTATATGGGGAAAATCCGTAGCCGTGGAAGTTCCATTAAAGGATTTAAAGGGATGTCAAGTGGTGTTGTACCATGGATTAAACAATTGAATAATACAGCGGTAAATGTCGATCAATTAGGAACGAGAAAAGGTGCAATTGCTGTTTATTTAGATGTTTGGCACCGTGATATAGAGGCGTTTCTTGACTTGAAATTAAATAATGGTGATGAGCGTATGCGGGCACACGATATTTTCACAGGTGTCACCTTACCTGATTTATTTATGGAACAAGTAGAAAAACGTGGTAATTGGTACCTATTTGACCCCCATGAAGTGCGACAAGTGATGGGGTATTCATTAGAAGATTTCTATGACGAGGAAAAAGGGAATGGAACTTTTCGACAAAAATATATGGAGTGCGTAAACTCCGAACAATTGTCAAAACGTGAAATTCCAGCGATTGATATTATGAAGCGAGTTATGAAATCACAATTAGAATCGGGTACACCATTTATGTTTTATCGTGATGAAGTGAATCGACAAAATAGTAATAGTCACCAAGGATTGATTTATTGCTCTAACCTTTGTACGGAAATTACGCAAAATCAATCGCCTTCTGAATTTGTAGAAGAATTTTTGGAAAACGAAAATACCATTGTAAAGAAATATAAATCTGGGGATTATGTCGTCTGTAATTTAAGTTCGATCAACCTTGGAAAAGCTGTTCCAGATGAAATTCTAGATCGGTTAATTAAAATTCAAGTACGCATGCTAGATAACGTTATTGATATTAACACATTGCCAATTATGCAAGCTCAACTAACGAATAAAAAGTACCGAGCTATTGGATTAGGAACGTTTGGCTGGCATCATCTGCTAGCTCGTAACAATATGAAGTGGGAAACGGAAGAAGCGGTGGACTATGCAGACGAATTGTATGAACGTATTGCTTTTCTTACCATTCAGGCAAGTATGGAATTAAGTAAAGAAAAAGGCAGTTACCCGGCATTTGCAGGTAGTAAGTGGAGTTCAGGTGAATACTTTGAGCAAAAAGGCTATGTCAAAACAGATTGGCTTACTTTAAAAGAAGACGTTAAACAGCACGGTATTCGAAACGGTTATTTAATGGCAGTGGCACCGAACTCAACAACAGCAATGATCGCTGGGTCTACAGCTAGTATTGATCCGATTTTTAAAACATTTTATTACGAAGAAAAGAAAGACTTTAAAATTCCAGTTACAGCACCAGACTTAACGCACAAGACATATGATGTATATCGTCGCTCTGCATACATTGTAGATCAACGCTGGTCTGTGAAGCAAAACGCTGCTAGACAGAAGCATATTGATCAAAGTCTCTCCTTTAACTTCTATGTACCAAATACGATTCGAGCATCTATTTTGCTCGATTTACATTTGCAAGCATGGCAGGAAGGATTAAAAACAACGTATTATGTACGCTCTACTTCCAATGAAGTAGAAGAATGTGAATGGTGTCAAAGTTGAGGACGCTAATCGCTTACTTGACCTACAGCGGTAATACCCAAGAAGTTGCAACACTTATCCAAGAAAACTTACAAATAAAAGGAGTGGAGACGGCGGTTCATCGTATTGGTATTGATCCGCCTGTTGATCCCGCTGTGTACGATATTATCTTCTTAGGTACATTTACTTGGGATCGGGGAAGCACACCCGATGAAGTGAAAGACTTTATTCTAGAAGTTGGGTATAAACCGGATAATGTCGCTATATTTGGTACAGGTGATACACAATTTGGAGGCGATGATTTATTTTGTCGTGCTGTTGATAAGTTGGTCAAATTTTATCATAGCCCTTGGCGCGGACTGAAGATAGAACAGTCTCCAAGAGGCAAGCAAGAACAATTTGTAAAGGACTGGGTGGAAGGAGTATTAGACCATGGCAAAAATCATGCTGGAAAAAGCAAAGACGTTAGAACCATTAAATCCAAATAAGTCCACAGGTGTATTTGGAGGACAATCCAGTGGTATCTTAAATTGGAATGATATTGCTTATCCACACTGGTATAAAATGTATAAACGGTTAGTAGGAAATTATTGGCAAGCAGATGAAGTGAATATGCAAAGTGATATTAAGCAATTCCCTTCATTGACAGCAGAAGAACAGGACGCGTATTTAAAAATTATTGGTTTGCTATCTACGTTAGATGCACCGCAAACACGAACGGCTTTACTCATTTCTTTGTACGCAACAGATCCATCTGTGCAATCCATTATGGCAGTCATTGCACAGCAGGAAGCAGTGCATAATGAAAGCTATTCTTACGTGTTGTCTTCCGTTGTCTCGTTAGATGAGCAGAATAAGTCTTTTCAACTCGGAAGAACGGATGCAGTTTTGTTGAAGCGAAACGAGAATTTAACGAAGCAGTATAACGCTTTTGTGGAAGAGCCGACAATCGAAAATATTTTAAAGACATTAGTATATACAGCTCTTTTAGAAGGTATGTTCTTCTATTCTGGGTTTGCGTTTTTCTATAATTTGGCACGCCATAATAAAATGGTCGGCACGTCAACCATGATTAGTTATATTAATCGCGATGAGCTTGAGCACGGTCGCTTCATATCTGAACTATTTCGTGCTACGCTTGCCGAAAATCCAGAATATAATAAGGATACATTTATTCAATGGGTATACGATCATTTTCAAGAATCGGTTGAATTGGAAATTGAATGGTCCAAGTACGTGCTTGGCAGTGTAGAAGGAATTGACCTTGACGAAATGGCTGGATACATTAAATATCGTGCAAACAAAATGCTTCGTATGATGGGATTACATGATATATATCCAGATTATACCGAAAATCCGATGAAGTGGATTCGCGCCTACGTAGATAACTTTGATGGCACGAAAACAGATTTTTTTGAACAGAAATCTAGACAATATACGAAAACAAGTGATTTGAATGGTTTTGATGATTTATAAGCATGGTAACTAAATAGGCAGGAGTACAAGCACAGGCACTTAAGAGGTGGAGACCTTCTCTTTTTAACTGCCTGTGTTTTTGTTTTTTTGTATATAACCGATTAGAAAGTTGCATGAACTCTCTCGGCTCACTTTTCCTTTGAAAAGTTCTTGCTGCCTATCTATCGGTTCATTCCTACCTCTATTTAGTTTGTTGTTCTAAAAGAATGTGAGCCATGACGTTTTCTATAGTATAAAAACCCTTTACATTCACGTAACGGAAACGTTTATGATAAAAGTAGGAGGGATAAGCAATGTATATTCAAGAAGTTGCCAAGCGGCTAAACACAACAGCAAGAACCATTCGATTTTATGAGGAAAAGGGTCTCCTATCACCTAGTAAGCAAGCGAATCAATATCGAACGTTTACAGATGAAGAAGTAGTAAGGATTAGCACGATATTAGCATTACGTGAATTTGGCGTTGGTATTAAAGAAATAAAGCAGTTACTTGATGATCAAAAACAATATCGTATCCATGATTATTTGAATCTGCAACGTGCTGTGCTTTTTGAAAAATGGTTAGAAATGAAAGATATGATTCACACGCTAGATCAGTTGTTAGAAGGAAATAACGATCAGTCGATTTCTACTAAAGATTTAATTGCTCTATCAAAGCATTTAAGAAAGCTAAAACATTTGCGCCAATCTTGGCAGGACAAATGGGATTTTGATGCACAAGCTTCGGATTATGATCAAAGTCTGAGAATAAGTGGTTATCGATTTAATGTCCATCAAGACTATGAAACGGCCTTGGAGAAAGTGGTTGATACAATGCCTCTAGAAACAGGACAAACTTGTTTAGATATTGGCATTGGCACAGGAAATTTAGGGGCTAAATTTTTAGCGAAAGGAGTTCATATTATTGGTGTAGACCAATCGGATAACATGTTGCAGGCATGTAAGCAAAAGCACCCAGAAATTGAAGTGCGTAAAGGCCATTTTCTGGCTTTGCCAATTTTAGATCAACAAGTTGATGGAATTGTCTCCAGTTATGCGTTACATCATATTACAGATGAACAAAAACTGCTTGCATTAGCTGAAATGGATAGAGTTCTACGTCCAAACGGTGCTATCTGTATTGTAGACTTAATGTTTCAAGATGACGCGCATCGAGGCGAAGTAATGCAATATTTAAAAGAAAGTGGAAATACAGAGGCTATCTATGCGATTGAGGATGAGTTTTATGCAAATGGTTCTACCCTGTTAAATTGGCTACAGGAACATGATTACCATGTTAAAACGCATATTTTTAATCCGATACTAAGTATGGTTTACGCATTCAAATAGGTTAAAAGGCGTAAACTTTGGGATACAATGACAACTTTTTCAAACGGATCATAAAGAAACATTGGCATCGTAGCAACGTTATACAGAAATAAGCTGCCTACATCAGAGGCAGCTTATTATTTTAGTTTGCAAAATAATTTTTTAACCCAATCGTAATTCCGTTGGCAACTTGATGTTGAAAACTGTTAGAACGAATGGTAGCAAAATCGTTATAATTAGTAAGAAATCCTAGCTCTAATAATATAGAAGGAGCATGATTATTCCTTAATACATAATAGTTATTTGGCATCATTCCTCTATCACGCAATGTGACAGCAGAAGCAAGACCTTGGTGAACATTCTCTGCTAGTTTCTGGTCTTTGGAAGAATAATAGAATGTATTTATGCCGTCTGCACTGGAGTTCGGAAATGCATTATAATGAACACTAATAAATGCATGGGTGGTATAAGCATCGCTAATTCGAATACGATCAGCTAAAGAAACATACGTATCACTTGACCGAGTTAACAATACATTTGCACCAGCTGCTCGTAATTGTTCTGCAATTTGCTTGGAAGTTTCAAGTGTTAAAAATTTCTCTCGTACACCGTTTATTCCAATAGAACCAGGATCGTAACCACCGTGTCCAGGGTCTAACATGATATTGTATCCATTTAAGGAATGACTAGTATTGCTGGTTTGAACTTGTGGCTGTGCTTGAGAGGAACTGCTTCCTTCATTGGGCGTTGCTTGTACTTGTACCTGTACAGGTTTATCCTGTTTAGCAGGAATCAAATAATGTTTAGCAACCCATGCTTCTTTCCCACCAAAATAAGTCTGTACCCAGCCGTGTTGTTCACCGAATTCGACTAATTGGTCCCCAGCTTGTAATTGCCCAACAATTTCCGAGTCTATAGATGGGCTGCTTCGCACATTTAATAGAGCTTGTCCAACGTCATACACATCCCCATTAGCTGCATGGCTATTGTTAGGCAGCAAAAATAGAGAAGTTAGCACAATTGCTAAAGATGTTAGTGCATAATAGAAGTTTTTCAAATTAAGCACGGCCTCCTTCAATAAGATATAATTTTGCTTTATATAAATTCGTATTGAAACAGTTGCTTTTGGGGGCAGCTGATAGAATACGAGATAAAAGCTATATTTAAAAAATATTACTGAAACGATTGGTGCTATGTTCATTGATAAGGAAAAACGTATTAATAAAGGTAACAAATATAGATAGTAGAATAATAGATTAAACAATCATTAAACATTTAGAAAGATACCTTTTATCCGGCAACAATTTTACGTTACTTTGTGTATGATCGGTAAGGATAATTTTCAGGGTTATAAATCAAGTTTTTTAATGTTATAGCAACGCCTCATCCATTGTATCATAGAAGGGTGGTAGTAAATACCCATTTTATTGTTTCGAATACACTCTATAATAAGTATTCGGTTATACTTTTTTATCGGTACGGTTATCTTAAGTTTAAAGTAATTTTACGAGCTTTTTAATAGTATAACCAGAATAATAGATTTAAAACGATGGATTAAAAAACTGATTCCTTTTTACTAGAAAGAGATAAGCTTTTAGCGGATTTAATAGGGTAGGAGAGGAAAATAGTACATACGGCTTATTTCGTTAGGGAGACTTGGCATATCGACAAGTCTTTATGGCGAAACCTTTGTGTTTCTGTAGTGTAAAAGAAAACAGCTGCAATTTGTGCAGCTGTTACCAATTGAGAAATTATAAGAGATACGTAATAAAAGAGTCTCAGCATATACATGTGCATCCCCTTTTTACTTAGAGAGCGTTATTTTCTATCAAAATGCTTGTAAGTAAGTGTTTTTATACAAAGACTACAGTTGTAATATAAGTGGGGCTGTAAAATAGGATTAATCGAATAATTGAGAGGCTGCTTGAAGGGTTTGCTTATTATTAGCCATTTCTCCTGGTTTACGTGATTGACCGATTACATAGTCTTCTAGAGTCATGCCAAAAAACTGGCAAATATACTGAAATTGTTGAACGAGGGGCAATCCTTTTATATGTGGTTGATCGCCACCAACAAGAATAAGGTATACTTTTTTATCTTTTAACGTTTGGCGAAAATGCGGGTAATTGGGATCTCGTAAAACTTGCGACCAACGATCAATGAATGTTTTTAGTGGTCCGGACATGCCATACCAATAAATAGGGGTAGCGAAAACGACGGTCTCGTGTTTTAATAGTTGGTCAATTAAAAATAAATGGTCATCCTGTATGTGGGGAAATCCTTCTGTTGCGTGTCGCTTATCTACAATCGGTTCTATGTTGTAGTCGCGCAAATAAATATGTGTTGCTGTGTCTTGAGGGATAGCGTGATGGGTTAAAAATTCTGTATTCCCATTTGTCCTTGTTGAACCATGAAAGACTACTATACTCATGTTGTTCTTCCTCCTTGAATGAAAGTGCCAATTTAGTAAATAGTACCTTGTAAAATTGTATTCTAAAGATGAGCGTTTAGAAGTAACTTGCTAAGATGATTTTTGCATGAATATTCGTATGTCATACTATAATAAAATTAAGGGGAACCTTTTTGCGAGGTTGTTCGTATTAAACAATAGATAAATTGCCACTCTGTTTTGTGCCATGGATAGCAAGTCGTGCATGGGAATAAGCAGGAAAATCTGGTTTGACTTAGGTGAATAAATTAATTGTTCATAAAAAACCCTTGGCGCGTTGCGTGTAACATATAGAAGGCATAGGTGAAGCCATCATGAAAAAGACGGTCATTCTTTTTTTAATAGTACTTTTTATATCCGTATATACTTGTTTCCTAACATATTGGTCTGGGTCTTATGTAGTTCTAGATCCAAATTGGCAGGAACAAACTGTTTTAACCCCAGAATCTGTACAAGACCCACGTGATATTTATGTTATTGATAAATGGATATATGCTTTTAAAATGTATCCAGTTAGAAGTATTACATTTTTGTTGTCTGCTTCTGGTGTAATTGGTTTTTGTACGTATTTCGTTCGCAAATTTATACGTAAGCGCAAAAATGGTAATACGTTATTTTAAAGGATATGGAGGGATAATGTAATTGAAGAAAAAACGTCGTACATCAAAACGCCAAGAGAACGATGGTGGGTGGTGGTTCTGGATTATTGACTTCCTCTTAAGTTTTATCGATTTATTAATTATTTTACCAATTAAATGGTTAGGTAGATTAATGGCGGGGTTATTTAAATCTTGGTGGTATTAAAGTAGTAATTTGTATGAGTATGATAGGAAAATATCGTGTTATAAGGCTTATGTATAAGAAAACGCCTAAGCTCTCATTGGTAAAATCGCTATATATTATGAAGCGTACTTGCAGATGTGATTTTTTTGAAAAGACACACCAGTTTTCGCCATATATACTTGGCGAGAACTGGTGTGTTTCTTAGATTAAGCTTACTAGTAAGGATTTATAGACAACTGTCGTATATAAACATTTAAAAGTTACGTTTTTCCAACTGTGCAAGCCCCCACAACATCGCTATGCTAAAATACGATTTTTGTCGCTCGTATAGTTTTGCACTTCCTACGAAGAAAAAATGCTCTTCTGCGGGGCGTTCACTCGTACTATTCCCCCGCAGAAGTGTACATATTTAACAACGATCGATAGGGTCAAGCTACTTTTATTCTTTCCTGTAGAACTACTTCTCTGTTACATTCTTATCCATTTCCAAATCTCTCCTGGAGTAGCATTTTTACCGTACATTAATATGCCTACTTTAAAGATTTTTCCAGCAAGTCTTACGAAAATCCAAATACTAATGATTAAAATAGCGAGTGAAATGATAATTTCGAGCCAGGGCCATTCTTCTAAGTTGCTTAGGCGAAGTAAGAGAACACCTGGCGCCGTGAAAGGAATGTACGTACCAAGTTGAGCCATGAATCCACTTGGATCACTAAGAACAGGTCCGATAAAGATAAACGGTAAAAACGGAAGCATCATCACCATACCTTGAAAATTTCCTGCTGTCGTCATATCGGTCATCGTTGCGCCGACGCCGACAAAGATAGAAGCAAACAATAGATAGCCTAAAATGGCAATCATGAGATATAAAGCTAATTCTGGAACGAACAAATAATCTAAAAACGCAATGTCCAATCGCCATGATAAAACAGGAAGGACGATGACCAAAGAGACAAAAGATTGTACAATGCCTAAAACAAAATAGCCAATAATTTTTCCTTGCATGAGATCATTCGGTGTGAGTGAGGATAAAATAATTTCCGCAATTTTATCTTTTTTCTCTTGTGAAGCGCTTTGAAAAATTGCCATACCAGTAAATACGATGGATAACATAATAAAACCAGCAAATGCCCCAGGTACAATGCGCTCTAATGAAGCTATTTCAGATTCTTCAGCTGCTTTATTGGCATCTTTTGTATCGGTTTCATTACTAGCTGAAACGTCTGCTATCTGAATACCACGGGAGACAACCGCTAACTGTTCATTGGACAAGCCAAGTTCCTTTAATTGCCACGCTTGAATAGGGGAGGATAATATTTGGGCTTGATTAATAAAAGAGGCATCCATTTCCTCCGAAGTGTAAGCAGGGATAGTTCCTTTTATTAAACTTTCCTCGTCGATAAATAAGTAGGCTGTCTGTTCCGTATTTTCAACTTCCTTTTTGGCTTCTTCTTCCGTTACATCCGTTTGCATGACTTGCCAGGATATATTACTTGCTGCAACTGTCTGCTCTATTTCAGAAAAAACTCCTAGCTCATCATGAATAAATACGGTCTTCATCTCTGTTTCTTCATCGTCACCGCCAATCAGTTCGCCTAAGAACATAAATCCAATAATGAAGAGGGGCGTTAAAAACATTCCAATAATAAAGGTCTTGTTGCGGAGGTTTCGTTTGATCTCCCATTTAGCCACTTTCAATGAATTACGCATATGCTTCACCGACTTCCTGCATGAGCTGTTTACCTGTTGCAATATCAATAAAAATTTCATGTAGTGAAATGCGATCTAACCGTAGCTCTTGCACATCCAATGTAGCAGGAAGCTGCTTGAGCCATTGCACTGGATCAATATCTTTATATAAGTAGACAATACTATGCGCATTTTCTTGTTCTACGCGTTGTACATGTGGCAACTGTTCAAGTTCTTCTTTTTTATTTGTACCATGAATCGTGCATTTAAAGTTGGCAAACTCTTTTTTTACTTCATCCATATGTCCGTAAATTACTTTTTTCCCCCGATGTATCAAAAATAGGCGATCTGCCATTTCTTCGACAAGATTCATTTGATGAGAGGACAGTAGGATAGCTGTGCCGTTATCGGCAAGCTGACGAATTTCCTGTTTAAATAATTCTTGGCTTACAGGATCTAACCCAGAAAATGGCTCATCAAGAATGAGTAATTCGGGCTCGTGAAGAATGGACGCAATAAATTGCACCTTTTGTCCCATCCCTTTAGAAAGCTCATCGACATTCACTTTTTCCTTCCCTTCTAAGTCAAACTTCTTTAAATAATCTAAAGCTCGTTGTTTTGCTTGATCTAGCGGGTAGTCTTTTAATTCAGCTAAATAGAGTAAAATATCCATTACTTTGACATTTTTATATAACCCACGCTCCTCTGGTAAGTAACCGATTTTATGCCGTGGTATCGAGTTGTTTGTATAATTGGAAAAGGTAATCCTTCCTGCATCAGGATATAAAATACCCATAATGTTACGAATCGTAGTTGATTTTCCAGCACCATTCGGTCCGAGAATAGCCATGATTTCACCTTGGTGTACGTCAAAAGAAATATTGTCGATGACTTGTTTGTCTTTAAAAGCTTTGTTTAAATTTTCAACTGTTAAAATTGCGCTCAAAATAGTTGTCTCCTTCCCTTTTCTTCATTATTTATTCCATTCTGTAAGGCTCCTGCTAAAACTATTGCAGATTTTACGATGGAGATAATAGGTGTTTTATCTCCTTTCTATAAGCAGTGTAAGGATTTCTTCCAAATCTAGAGATTCCTGCTGTGTCCAATTGATTTGTTCTTGTTGTAAGAAGGCTTCCGTCTGTTCTGGAGCGTTTGAGACAAGATAGCGTGTTGAGCGATCGATCTCCCCTGGAATACCTTCCTCTGGAAGATGTTCGCCAATCCAATATCGGCGGTGTCTATGAATTAGTGATTCTTTTTCAAATTTGTTCAACAGCTTTCCATTCTTTAATACGACTATATAATCAGAAAGTTTCATAATGTCAGCGGATTGATGACTCGCCATGAAGATAGCGCGGTCTCCTTGCTCCATCCATTCTACAAGTAAATCCATTAGCTTCTGCTTTGCCGGAATATCCAAGAAAGAAGTGGGTTCATCGAGAAGCAACAATGGTGTATTTCTTGGTAAAGCAAGTGCTAGCTGGAGTTTTTGTTGGTTTCCTTGGGATAGTTTTGCAAATTGTTCATCTAATGGAATTTGCAATAAATCTACCATCTTCTGAAATAGCGCTTCATTCCAATGCGGATATAGAGAGGAAATAAAGTCTTTTAATTTGATTCCAGTGAAAGGTTCCCAACCAATGATGGTTTGTGCTTGGTACGTAATATGTTGTTTCCAGCTTTCATCGGAACCGTTTGTTTCTATATCCAATAGTTGAATGCTACCTGTATTACGTTTCACTAAATTCATAATGAGTTTAAATAGTGTGCTTTTTCCAGCCCCGTTCGCTCCAACCATTGTTGTTATCGTTCCAGGCTCTATCATTAAGTGAATCGGTCCTAGGTGTAAGGTGTCTATGTTTTTTTCTACATCCATTATCTTGAGAAGCGATGTCATGTTTGGTTTCCTCCTTTTTTATGAATGATTTCTAAGCACATTTTTTTTAGTTGTTCGGCTGTATAATCATATTTAAATGCAATTTCAACAGCTGCTTCAATTGCTTGGTATACTTCATCAACTTTCATTTGCTGCTTCATATCATGGTCTATGTCAGCAACAAATGTCCCTTTTCCTTGCGTTGTTTGAATAAAGCCTTGATATTCTAAATTTTGATATGCACGACGAATCGTAATGACGCTCGTCTCTAAGTCTTTTGCCAGCGAACGAATGGATGGAAGTGGTAATCCTTTTGTAAGTTGTCCGCTAGCAATGAGCGTTTTCATTTGGTTTTCGATTTGATGATAAATTGGTTCTCGAGATGTTTTGGAAAGATGAATAGGTAATTCCACAAAACCAGCTCCTTTCTGCTAGCATTAGGCATATATCGTATAGGTCGTGTGAGGATCGCAATTAGAAGTAATCCCGCTTATTCATAATTTGTTTCATATATAGTTGATGCGCTTTGACAGCTGCAAAGCCAATAATGAGTGAAACTGCGGAACTGAGTACGGGCCAGTTTCTAGCAATAATCATGGATAATTCCACAACACCATGGTCAAAGATGAGGTGAGAAATAGATAATATAAATAGGAAAATGAAAAGAAAAATGAAAGTCATAGCTGCTGTGAACAACCAATTTGCTGGATATACTTCACTTATTGGTGTAAGCGTCCCTATATAAAGATTGACAGATAACCAAATGATTGCAAACGCGATGTAAGCTGGTATGGATAATAAATGAGCGATAGGTGATGCAACATAAAAGATAATTAGAAACGCAAATTGTACTGGAAAGGAGAAACAAAAATGAATGATGAAGCGACTTTTAATTAAGATCTCCTGTTTAATTGGTAATGGTAATTGCATCATCAAAAGAGGATAGACATTGGCTTGTTTTAAATGCCAATAATTTGGATTTCCAACATTGATACCTAAAGTAAAAAAAAGAATAAAAAATAAGTCATAACTTATAACGCTATTATCGAGATAATGCTGAAAATTGGAAATGGTAAAAGGGAAGAAACCAAGTACGATTAAACAACCAAATGCAATCTTCCTCGTAGAAATGCTTAATTCCAACTTAGCAACTTGCCAAGCTTGCTTCCATTTTTGCATATAAACAACCTCCTGAAAACTAAACTGTAGTACTGTGTATGTTCACATAAACAGTACTACAGGTAATAAGAGGATGTCAAGGGACTTAAGGTGCAAAATTTACGTAATTGTTGAAGTGGGGATAAAGAGGTAAGATAGAAACTTTAGCTTGAACGGAAACTGTAGAGAGAGGGAAGTTTAGGAAATGGAAAAAAACGAGCAAATATTGTCAATATACATTAATTATAAATGGAAGTATAAATTCATGGAGCGAATGTAACCCATGAAGATAATACTGTTTATAGCAAAGCGGTCAGAACATGGAAGGCGTGCAGGTAATATACAACTACGATTGGCGAAGGTATCAAAAACATGGTACACATCGTTTAATAGAATGTGACGAAAAAAAGTCAAGTAATAATGTTTCGTATAAACTAAAATATGACCATATTGTGAAATATTGAACAATAAACCCATAAATAAAAACATGTATGGTATACTCTAAATGTAGTAAAGAAATACTACAACGAATTGTGAAATGATGAACAAAAGGGAGATGGTACACGTGATCATGAATTTTATCCGAAGAAGTAGTATAGCCGCAGGTATTTTAGCACTTATTCGTATTTATATTGGTTATGAATGGGTTGTTGCTGGTTATGGTAAAATTACGGGCGGTCAATTTGACGCTTCTGGATATTTACAAGGGGCGATTGCAAGTGCTGGAGGAGAGCATCCGGCAGTACAAGGCTGGTGGGCAGTATTTTTAGAAAAAGTAGCCTTGCCGAATGCAGACATATTTACTTTCCTCGTTATGTGGGGGGAATTGTTAGTTGGTATCGCACTTATATTAGGCATATTCACCAACTTTTCAGCATTGATGGGTATTACAATGAACTTCGCTTTCTTGTTTAGCGGCACAGTTAGTACAAATGCGCAAATGGTATTACTTACGGTATTCTTGTTAGTTGCTGGTTACAATGCTGGAAAATTTGGTTTAGATAGATGGGTTATTCCATATGTAAAAGGTGTTTTTACTAAAAAAGAAAGAGAAAGTCTAAAGGTTGCTTAATGGCACAACAAATCATAGCACCTTCTTACAGCTTGACGATAGCTGTAAGAAGGTGTTTTTTGCACTATAAAACCCGATTGGTAGTAAAAGTAAAACGAATGGTTTAGCCATAAAGAGTTGGTGATCAGCAAGTTTTTTAAATGTTTCTGAAGTTATTGTTAAAGGAGTCGCGAAAATCGTAGAAGGAAATATTTTACCGTGCTATTTTATATATAAAGCTTTTCTACACAAAGTATGGAGGGGGAAGTATGCCAAAATTTCATAAACTTGTTCGTGATAAAATTCCAGAAATAATTGCGAGCAAGGGGCAAAAGGCAATTACAACAACACTTCATACAGAAGAATACCTGGTTGAATTAAAGAAAAAAGTGCTAGAAGAATGGGATGAATATTTACAGGCTGAGGATGATGTTTCAGCGCTAGAGGAATTAGCTGATCTTTTAGAAGTCATTCACGCATTAGCAAAAACGCATGGAGCGTCGCTGCAAACAGTCGAAACTTTGCGTAAGAAGAAGAGTGAAGAGAGAGAGGTTTTGATAGGCGTGTGTTTTTACACTGTAGAAAAGATGACATTTAGAATTATTAGTTTAAGAAAAATTATAATAAGACCCAATAGGGCTGAAGGCAGACTATGTTTCTTTTCACAATAACTAGAGAAGAAAGCTCCCACATATTTTTTCGTGATAGGAACTTTCCCCTTAAAGAACTCGTTGTGTGATTCGTCAAGTCGTATACATTTGCCGACAATTTCAGCATAGAATTACTTATATGTATGAAACATCTTCATACATATGGAAGTTTTACGATTTTAATAGATTTGCTTTAGTTACATACATAATTAGCTAAAACGGACTGTACGTTATAAATATTGAGTTGCTTATTGAATGTTTTTTGAATCGGTTCAGAGCTACCAGAAACCCATAGCTTAAGTTCTGCATCTAAATCAAATGTTCCAGCTGTTTCAATGGAGAAGTGCGTAATGTTTTTGTAAGGAATAGAATGGTATTCCATTTTCTTTCCAGTAACACCTTGCTTATCAAGAAGAATTAGTCGTTTATTGGTAAATAACATCATGTCGCGGATCAGTTTGTATGCGTGCTCCACATTCTCTCCTGTAGATAATAGATCACTTATTTCTTCCTCTGCTTTCTTTGTGTCCATTTCCGATGCATTACCCATCATACCATCAAACAATCCCATTTAATATTCCTCCTTGTGAATAAATAAAAAAATCAGATATTAAAGCGTATGTTTAATCCAATGACAACAAAATATATGCATTATTCAAAAGGTGTTTGCATTCAAATTGAACATATATCTACATTGTACACGAGTATTTCCTATAATGGAAGGAAACCCACGTTTAAAGATTTCCAGAATCGAGCAAGCTGATAAAAAATGGAAAGGGGTAGAAAGATGAATAAAAAGACCATTTTGATTTTGTTTACCATGATATGTATTATCATTTTATCAGCTTGTAATACAACCGATGAAGAACAAACAAAAGAAAAACAACAGTCGAACGAATCAGTAGAAACAGTTGGCAATATGGAGGAAGATGCTTCGAAGCAAATTTTTGTTTCATTAAAGGATCGCAAGCAACAGGAAGTAGCTACAGCAACATTAACTCAGGAAGAAGATGGCGTACGTATTCAATTATCAGGACAAAATTTCACACCTGGAAAGCATGGTTTTCATATCCATGAGACAGGTGCATGCGAAGGACCTGATTTTAGTTCTGCTGGTGGACATTTCAATCCCACAAACGTGAGTCATGGAAATGTTGAGGATGGTCCGCATGCAGGTGATTTGCCTAACATTGAAGTGAAGGAAGATGGTACTGTGCAAGCTGACATCTTAGCTGAAATGGTTACGCTTGAAAAAGGAAAGCCAAATTCATTACTAAAAGAGGATGGAACAGCCCTTGTCATTCATTCGGATGAAGATGATTACAAGTCACAGCCTGCAGGGAATGCAGGAGAACGCATTGCTTGTGGTGTGATTCAAGAAGGGGAATGAAAAGGACAGGCGAGCGATTATAGCTCGCTTATTTTAAGAGATAAGAAAGTATAAAAATTTGATGCTATGGGATAACCAAATAACCGAATGAGCCACGTCCGGCTCCATCGCCCAGCAACTAGGCGACTTCACGAATCGCCTTACGATAAGTCATCATCGGTTCGTACTAAATAGGAAGGCCGACTAAAGACGGGCTTGCTGGAGGGCGCCGGCATACTTCTGTTGCAGGAGCATGATTCCTAAAACTTTGTTGATTCGCTCCACTCGCTACGTTGCTAAACGGGCGCTTCCGCCTTTGTTCTACTATAGTAAAAGAAAAACTCGGCTTACACAAAAAAATGTAGCAATAAGCCGAGTTTTTCCCATGAGAAAAGATATATAAAATAAGTGGTTTGTGATTCATGCCGTAACCAAATAAGTAAGCGCTCAGCAGTTAGGTGACTTCACTTCATTTAAGCTAAGTCATTATCCGTTCGTCGCTAAGAGAAAGGTCGACTAAAAACGGGGCTTGCCGCCCGACGTCGGCACTCCCTTGTTTTAGTGGCATGATTCCTAAAAGTTTAGTTGCTAACAGGACGCTCCAAGCCTTTATTCTGCATTGTTTACATGCTTGCGTTGGAAATTTGCAATATTTTCATACTCTGCTTTCAAAACTTGAGGTAGACGTATGAAAAGCGGAAGTAGCTCATCGTAAACAGCACTTGCAGCTTCATTTGGTTGATGGGTATGTGTAGCGCCAATCATTTCGGAAACAACTGAAAAGTCATCAATCTCATTTGTAGCGTACATGCCTAATACGATTGCGCCGAGGCAAGAACTTTCATAGCTTTCTGGTATGACAACAGGTTTATGGAAGACATCGGCCATCAGTTGACGCCACATGGCTGATCGAGCAAAGCCACCCGTCGCTTGGATTCGTTTTGGCTCTCCTGTCAATGCAGTGACTGCAAGTAAAACGGTACGTAAGTTAAACATAACACCCTCTAGTACGGCGCGTACCATATGTTGTTTTTGATGATGAATGCTTAATCCGAAGAAAGAAGCACGTGCATTAGCATCCCAAAGTGGTGCACGCTCCCCCGTCATAAATGGGTGAAATAAAAGCCCGTCAGAACCTGGTGCTACACCTTCAGCCATTCTCGTTAGTACATCATAGGGGTCCATACCTAATCGTTTGGCTGTTTCTACTTCAGAAGCTGCAAATTCATCCCGTACCCAACGTAGAATCATTCCTCCATTATTAACGGGTCCGCCAACAACCCAATGCTTTTCTGTTAATGCATAGCAAAAAGTTCTACCCAGTGGATCTGTTTTTGGTTTGTCGGTGACTGTACGTATCGCACCGCTTGTTCCAATCGTAACGGCAGTAACGCCAGATTCAATTGCGTTGACACCAAGATTGGAAAGTACACCATCACTTGCTCCGATGAGAAACGGCGTGTTTACGTCTATTCCCATTTCTTTACAAATAACTTCGTCTACACCAGTAAATGTCTTTGTAGTAGGCACGAGTGTGGACAGGTTTTCTGGGGTTATCCCTGCTACTTGTAATGCTTCCTCATCCCAATCTAATGCTTCTAGGTTCAATAAACCGGTTGCCGAAGCAATGGAGTAGTCAATCACATAGGAATGGAATAAACGAGAAAATATATATTCTTTAATCGAGATGAATTTATGCGCTCGTTGGAACAGTGCTGGTTCTTCTGTTCGTAACCATAATAGTTTGGCTAACGGCGACATGGGATGTATCGGCGTTCCTGTTCTTAAATAGATTTCATGCCCATTTTTCTTATCGTTTATCTCTTTAGCATATGGAGCACTTCTTGTGTCCGCCCATGTAATGCTATTTGTTAATAAATTTCCTACCTCATCTACAGCAATTAAACTATGCATGGCAGAACTAAAAGCAACAAATTTTAAAGCTTTTGGGTGAATCCTACTTGTTTGCATGGTTTCTTTAATTGTTGTTACCACAGCTTGGAAAATTTCGTTAGGATCTTGTTCGGCTACTAAAGGATTTGGTGTATGTAACGGGTAATGTACGGCACTTTTGCTAATTGCTTTTCCGTTCTTTGTAAACAAAACCGCTTTTGTACTCGTGGTTCCAATATCAACGCCTAAATAATAAGCTGATGCGGTCATCCATATTCCTCCTTGCACTACGTATACCTTTATTTTACCAGATGTTTGATGGGAAACATGTATTTGAAAGATCTCACTCGTTAATGATTCATTTTATCGTTAAGCAAAAAAGGGGAAGCTTGGTTTTACCGTTTATGCTTCCCTACGTAAACTAGTCGTTTTTAACCACAGCGTGGCCGCCAAATTCATTCCGTAGTGCTGCTACCACTTTGCCTGTAAACGTATCATCTTCAAGGGAGCGATAACGCATCATTAAGGAAAGTGCAATAACTGGTGCTGCTACTTGGTAATCTAGAGCTGTTTCTACCGTCCATTTTCCTTCACCCGAAGATTGCATAATACCACGTATTTGATCCAATTGAGCATCTTTGGAGAATGCTTGTTGTGTTAGTTCCATTAACCAAGAACGAATGACCGAACCATGGTTAAATACCTTAGCAACTTTTTCGTAGTCATAGTCAAATTCACTTTTATGAAGAATATCAAATCCTTCTGCGATGGCTTGCATCATACCATATTCCATTCCATTGTGAACCATTTTTAAGAAATGACCACTGCCTGCTTTCCCAGTGTATAAGTAGCCGTTTTCTGTGGAAATATCTTTAAATAGTGGTTCAATTTGTTTAAATGCTTCAGCATCTCCACCTATCATCGTACAAGCGCCGTTTCTAGCGCCATCTGTTCCTCCACTTGTACCGCAGTCAAAGAAAAAGATGCCTTTATCGTCTAACATTTCTTTTCGTTTACATGTATCTTTATAGTTGGAGTTACCGCCATCAATTAAAATATCACCAGTTTCAAGTAATGTTGTCATTTTTTGTACGACATTTTCTGTCACTTCTCCAGCTGGAACCATTAACCATATAATGCGCGGACTAGGTAATTGTTCTACAAGATGTTCGATGGAGGATGTTGCTTCGTAATTTGCATGTGTGATTGAAGTCCTTTGTGCTTCGTTCGTGTCAAAGCCAAGTACATAATGTTGATGGTCGAGTAAATTAAGTGCTAAATTATATCCCATTTTTCCTAAGCCAATCATACCAATATTCATTTCCGTCACCTCGAGTTGAATTAATATCATTTTGTTAAATTATGAACATAATAATTATTGCATGATGGGAAAGTATAAAAAATCACATGATAAAATGTGCATGTTAGTCTTTATAGTATAAAAGACCACCATGGCTTGCATGGGAGAGTTCACCATATACAATTTCGCAAGCACGTTTTTACTATGAAGACAGCGTTTTCCCATAAGATTTGTCGATAAACCAAGTTTTTTAGCAGTAAATAATTCATCGACTTGCATTCATTATATCAAATTTTTTTCCGTATACAACAATTATCGCGAAATTTTTTTTCGTGTATAATAGTTTAAGAAAACGAAATAGTATAAAAATCTTTTTGTGAGATAAAAGGAGAACATAAATATGGATCAAGTCAACCAACACGGTTTAGCGCGTATTCGTAGCAATTATAGCCGCTTAAGTGAGAAAGAGAAGAAAATAGCTGATTATATTTTGCAACATCCGAAAACAATTATTCATCATACAATTAACCAGATTGCAGATGAATTGGAGGTTGCGGATTCAACGGTGTTTCGTTTTTGTCAGCGCGTGGGTTTTAAAGGATACCAAGCTTTAAAAATTGCACTTGCTGCTGAAATGGCGACACCCGTCACAGATATTCACGAAAAAATCCAAGCTGGCGATGACGTAGGAACGGTTAGTGAAAAAGTTTTTCGTTCGAATATGAATACACTAGAGGATACGTTCAAAGTAATTGATCAAAAAGCCTTACATGAAGCTGTTGCAGCATTAATTGTAGCTGAAAAAGTAGAGTTTTTTGGGATAGGTGGGTCAGCCATTGTATCCATCGACGCTTATCATAAATTTCTTCGTAGTGGAATGCAAGTGCACGCAAATTTGGATGCGCATATGCAGCTAATGGCAGCATCACAATTGCGTGCTAAAGATGTGGCTGTTATTATTTCCCACTCTGGTTCTACAAAAGATATTATGGATATACTACATGTTTTAAGGGATAAAAATGTCACGATTATTGCGATAACAAACTTTGCTAAATCCACGCTGAGCAAGCAAGCAGATATTTTACTTTATACCGTCTCAGATGAGACAGAATTTCGACCTGAAGCATTATCGTCACGAATTGCAGAGCTGACATTAATTGACGCATTATATACAAATGTAATGCTTGCCAAAGGAGAATCCGCTCAACAGGCACTACAAGATATGCGCAAGGCAATTGCTTTAAAACGTTTATAAGGTGACGTGAGTTTCCTGATGTCAGCGACTTTCGATGATAGTGGGCGAATTTTTAGCAGGTATGAGCGGGATTTTGACAAGAGTGAGCGAAACACCAGCAAGGGCGAGTGATTTTTCGTGGTCTAGGAAATTATAAAATTTTGCAGCTGTGGATAAACGTACTAAGTTATTTAGCCACGTCCGGCTCTAGCGCCCAGCAACTAGGCGACTTCACGAATCGCCTTACGATAAGTCATCATTGGTTCGTCAACACCACCTCACCATGATTCCTAAAACTTTAGTCGTTTCGTTCCACTCGCTACGTTGCTAACCGGGCGCCCCGAGCCTTTGTTCCTTACAGATATGATATAAAGGTCAGTTAGTGAGAAGGGGGATGTACATTGATTGATATTAGTAAGTTAATTCAAGGGAAAAATGTAACAGAATTAGATATTCAATTGTTGAGCTATATTGTCGAAAATATGGATCATGTCTTGAAACAAGGAGTTCGTCACATCGCCAAAGTGAATTATACTTCTCCAGCAACCATTATTCGTTTGTCCAAGAAGCTTGGATATACAGGATTTGTAGATATGTATTATCACCTTTTACCGCTGGTGAAAGAGGTAGATGAAAAGAAGGGAAATGTAGAAGATGATTTCCCAGATATTACTACAAAGGAATTTTTCAATTGCAATGGGATGGAAACAATTCATCAATTTATCCATAAAGTCATGCAGATGGAGCAAACCTATATCTTTTTATACGCAACTGGCTTTTCGGCTATAGCTGCTGAATATTTATACAAAAAGTTATTAGTATTAGGGAAGAAAACGATATTAGCTAGTGGTATGGATTCAATAGGTGTATTTGAAAATAATTTGGATCATATTGGTGCACTTGTTGTGATTTCTAAATCGGGTGAAACACAGCAAGTCATTGATAAGCTAGTTGCTGCTAAGGAGCATAACATATTTACTGTTTCCTTCACCAAAGAAATAGAAAATCGAATCGCCAACATATCGGATTTAAACTTTAAAATCATGGATAATAATAAGCTAGATGATCGAAATATGTTGCCTAATATTTTTTTCCCTCGATTATTAATGGCTTTTGAGCTTATTTTAAAGGAATACTTAAAAACAAATGCTAGGTAGGTAATATATACTTTGTGAAACGTGTTTCAATCGATGAAACACGTTTTTTCAGCTACAAAAATTATATACAAGAAACCGTTTACGGGATAAACTAACTTATGTCATCGACAATATACGACAAATTTACTGGGGGTGTTTTAAATTGAAGCAGAAGATGATGGAAGCAATGCAACGTTTTTCCAAAGCAATGTTTATTCCAGTACTTATTTTACCCATTGCAGGTATTCTCATAGCTCTTGGTAATGTATTTACAAACCCACGATTACTTGAAATAATTCCGTTTTTAGATAATCCTGTCACAACTGGGTTTGGTTCCATTTTATCGGGTTCATTAGTTTCGATTTTAAGTAATTTAGGTTTAATTTTTGCTGTTGGTATAACTGTAGGCTTAGCAAAGAAAGAAAAGTCCGTAGCAGGATTTACCGCATTATTAGGATATTTAGTATTTGTGAATGCAATGAATAAATTTATGGAGCTAAGTGGTTTGCTTCTCGAAGCTGATTCCTTGCAAGGAACTGGACAAACATTGGTGTTAGGAGTCCAGATATTAGATATGGGAGTTTTCCTAGGGATTATGCTCGGTCTTGTAACCGCATTTATTCATAATAAATTTATTGATACAGAATTTAATGGTGCCTTTCAAATATATGGTGGTTCCCGGTTTGTGTTTATCGTTTTAATTCCGGTTAACGTATTAATGGCAGTGCTTCTCACTTATATTTGGCCTGTTTTTCAAAATGGAATCAACAATCTTGGCACATTGATTCAACACAGTGGGAATTTTGGTTTGTTTTTATACGGCATGTTAGAAAGGTTACTTATTCCAACTGGTTTACATCACTTAGTATATACGCCATTTCTGTACACCTCACTTGGTGGCGTAGCGGAAGTTGGCGGCCAGGTTTTAGAAGGGGCTCGTAATATTTACTACGCGGAAATTGCTGATCCAGCGGTAGCCCGTTTATCAGAAAGTGTTATCTGGGATGCACGTGGCATTGCGAAAATGTTTGGTTTAATTGGAGCATGTTTAGCGATGTACCATACAGCCAAACCAGAAAATAAAGTAAAAGTAAAAGCAATTTTAATTCCAGCTGCATTTACTTCTTTTATTGCCGGAGTTACAGAGCCAATTGAGTTCTCCTTTATGTTTGTGGCACCAATTCTATTTGTTGTCCATGCTGCTTTAAGTGGTTTAAGCATGGTGGCTTTAAATTTATTAGATGTTCGTGCAATTGGACCAAATGGCATGATTGATTTTCTATTGTTTAATGTCCCACTTGGCTTTGAGAAAACAAGTTGGCCGATGTATATCTTCGTCGGAATCCTATTCTTTGTTATCTATTATGTAGTATTTCGTTTCTTAATTACCAAATTTAATTTCAAAACAGTAGGACGTGAAGATGCAGGCAAAGAAGCAAAATTGTACTCGAAACAAGATTACAAAGAAAAGAAGCGTAAAGGTAAAGCAAAAGACGATACAAATACGGCGAACACCGATATGGCAAGCTTGATTGTAGAGGCTCTTGGCGGGGCAGAAAATATTGATACCATAACAAACTGTTATACGAGATTGCGACTCACATTGCGCCAACCAAACTTAGTTGATGAAGAAACATTAAAAACAAAGACAGGAGCCAGTGGTGTCATTGTTAAAGATAAAAACGTTCAGGTAGTGTACGGTTTACAAGTAACGACTGTGCGTAAATCTGTGGATGGTTATTTAGGTAGAGAACAAACAGAATAGATAAAAGAGAGGAAGAGAACAATGAAAGAATTTTCGATTGTAATAGCAGGTGGCGGAAGTACCTACACGCCAGGAATTGTAATGATGCTTTTGGATAATTTAGATCGTTTTCCTATTCGTACATTAAAATTATATGATAATGATGCAGAGAGACAGGCGGTATTAGGGGAAGCATTGGCAATTACTTTAAAGGAAAAGGCGCCTGATATGGAGTATATTTATACTACTGATCCAGAAGAAGCATTTACAGACGTCGATTTTTGTTTTGCACATATACGAACTGGTAAATATAAAATGCGTGAATTAGATGAGAAAATCCCGTTAAAGCACGGTGTGGTTGGTCAAGAAACGTGTGGACCAGGCGGAATTGCCTATGGGATGAGAAGCATTAAAGATATGATAGAACTTATCGACCTAATGGAGCAATATTCGCCAAACTGCTGGATGTTAAATTACTCTAACCCAGCAGCAATTGTCGCAGAAGCTTGTCGTGTATTACGTCCAAATTCTCGCGTATTAAATATTTGTGATATGCCAGTAGGAACGGTACGAAGAATGTCACAAATTATTGGTAAAACACCACAAGACCTTGACGTTCGTTATTTCGGTTTAAATCATTTTGGTTGGTGGACGAGTATCAAAGATAAAGAGGGAAATGAATACTTACCACAAATTAGAGATTATGTAGAAGAACATGGGTACTTGACTCAAGTCGAGGTTGATACACAGCATATGGACCCAAGCTGGCAGGAGACGCATAAGAAGGCAAAAGATTTACTCGCCGTTGATCCGAGATTTCTACCGAATACGTATTTAAAATATTATTTCTATCCTGACTATGTTGTGAACCATTCCAACCCAACATATACGAGGGCAAATGAAGTTATGGATGGCAGGGAAAAAGAAGTCTTTTCTACGGCAAGAGAAATTATTGCAAAAGGTACATCCTCAGGAAGTGAATTTTCTATAGGTAGTCATGCTTCATTTATTGTCGATCTTGCGCGAGCTATCGCATTTAATACGTATGAAAGAATGGTTATGATTGTAGAAAACAATGGAGCTATAGCCAACTTCGATAACGATGCAATGGTTGAAGTCCCATGTCTCATTGGATCAGATGGGGTGGAACCCTTAAATCAAGGAAAGATTCCAGATTTTGAACGAGCGTTAATGTATCAACAGGTGACAGTAGAAAAATTAGTTGTCCAAGCGTATATAGAAGGTAGTTATCAAAAACTATGGCAAGCACTAACACTTTCTAAAACAGTACCAAGTGCAAAAGTAGCTAAAGAAATTTTAGACGATCTTATCGAAGCTAATCGAGAATTTTGGCCAGAGTTAAAATAAGTTTTCATGAATTTTAGTTAGAGGGTACTGTCATGTAAAGCACCCACTCATTCAATATGCACTATATAAACAGAAGAGTAAGTGAACAACCCTTGCTTGATAGCTGCCATTTTTGAGCTGTCTATGAAGCAAGGGTTGTTTAATAAATGCGTTTTTTAATGTGAAAATTGCTGGAGATGATGTAAGCCAACCAAAGCCACATCCAGAAGGAATTCATAAGGCATTAGAAAAGATGTAAATACAACTTAATGCGGCAATGTTTGTCGGAGATAGTGAAGCAGATATTCAAGCTGGTTTAGAAGCAAATGTGCATACGGTCGGAGTCAAATGGTTTCTAACGTACCAGACGGATACATTCATTAGACAACCAGATACACAATGTCACTCCATCGCTGGTTTTATGGCGTATATAAAAGAGACGCAATGATACAAAAGCACCAGACTTTAGGTGAAAAGGGAGCTGGATAAAATTTTCTAAGCGGAATAGATTGCTTTCTTTCTTTACTTCTGTATAATATATTTCGAGTATCGAAGAAAAAGGTCGGACAGCTTAGAAAGGAGAGCGATGTATGCCAGCACAACCTATGGCAGAGACAAAACAGGAAAAAATTTGGACACGTGACTTTATCCTTATTTGTCTCGCTAATTTTTGTATATTTTTAGGCTTTCAGATGACGCTACCTACGTTACCTTTATTTGTAAAAGAACTTGGTGGCAGTGATCAATTGATCGGAATTATTGTTGGAATATTTACATTTTCAGCATTGGTAATGCGTCCTTATGCAGGGCATGCATTGGAGTCAAAAGGTAGACAATTTGTATATATGTTCGGATTACTTATCTTTGTTGTATCTGTGGGCTCATTTGCACTCGTTTCCAGTATTGCCCTACTACTATTACTCCGCATCGTACAAGGAGTAGGATGGGGCTTTTCAACGACAGCTACTGGAACCATTGCGACGGATTTAATACCTCCCTCGCGTCGTGGAGAAGGGATGGGCTATTTCGGACTAGCTGGTAATTTAGCATTAGCTTTTGGCCCGTCTTTAGGTCTAGCGCTTGTTGGTCAAATGAGCTTTTCTAGCTTTTTCCTCATATGTGCTTCCGCTGGACTTGTTGCATTACTTCTATCTAGTAAAATTAAATATAAAAAAGTAGAACAATTGCAGCATAAGACAGTAGCTTTGAAGTTTGATTTTTTTGAGAAAACGGCTATTCATCCGTCATTATTACTGTTTTTTGTAACGTTTACGTTTGGAGGAATTGCAACCTTTCTACCTTTACATGCTGCAGAACAGGAAGTTGCTGGAATTGAAGGCTATTTTTTAATGTATGCTGTTTTCCTGATGATTTCCCGTACATTTGCTGGGAAAATTTATGATCAGAAAGGGCATTTATTTGTTTTCCTTCCTGGGACAGTGCTTATTTTTGGCGCTATGATTTTGTTAGCTTGGCTGCCTAACACAGCTATGTTACTTATTGCAGCTAGTTTATATGGACTTGGATTCGGAATGATTCAACCTGCCTTACAAGCATGGGCGGTTGAAAAAGCTCCCGGAAATCGAAAAGGGATGGCGAATGCCACTTTTTTCTCCTTTTTTGATTTAGGTGTTGGTATGGGAGCCATTATCTTCGGACAAATTGCCTTCTTATTTAATTATGGTGTGATTTATGTTGTAGCTGCAGGATCTGTGTTACTATCCATGTTATTGTATTTGTATCTCGTATTCATTGCTGTACGTCGTAAGCAAGATGTGCGTTAGGCAAATCTAATCCCCATACGATTAGGACCTTTAGCTCATACCTTTCGTGTATGAAACGATTTGTTTGGGCTAAGTTCCCATGTATGGAAGATTTTTTCATCTTCCTATCTCAAAAAGGAACCCAGCTGGTTTAAGGCTAGGTTCCTTATTATATTGGTCTAGGAAATTATAAAATTTTGCAGCTGTGGATAAACGTACTAAGTTATTTAGCCACGTCCGGCCCAGCGCCCAGCAACTAGGCGACTTCACGAATCGCCCTACGATAAGTCATCATTGGTTCGTCAACACCGTCTCACCATGATTCCTTTATTTCAGTCGCTTCGTTCCACTCGCTACGTTGCTAACCGGGCGCTTGCGCCTTTGTTCTTCAATTAATGATGTTTTGGTAATACAATCCGTTTATATAATTGGACTGTAATCACGTAATATAAACCATAGATGACTAAGAAAATAATAATTGGTAGCCATACTTTTGTATAAGGTTCCACTAAGATAAAAGAGAACATTTGCATACCAATTAAGACGTGTACAAGCCCGATAATGGCTGGGAACAAAAATAGTAGAAATAATTCACGGTATATGGATCGTTGCAATAATGACTTACGAACACCGATTTTACGTAACATGTGATAGCGCTCGATATCTGCTCCGGCACTTGATAGCAGTTTAAACATAAGCACACTCGCCATCATCATTAAAAAGGCAATACCGAGAAAAATTCCCATAAAGACGGTGCCGCTGGAAAAACTTTTTAAACTGACATAATTATTATATTTTCCACCCGCATTATCGACAGGTTTACCTACATAGCTTTCCGCAACTTCTTGTTGTCTTTCTTCCAGTTGCTTGAATGACGATAAATGCTTGGAAAAGTCGTCTGCTTTAACTACTATGACCTGTTTTTCTTTCGCATCTACGTTCTCATAATGGCTTTGATCAACGACATAAACCGTTGTCTCGCCAAACATAGTATAGCTTGCATTTAATTCAAGAGAGATAGCATCCAACCATTTATCTGGAAGTTCTTCCCCTTCTTTGCCATCCATTGTATACAGAGAAGCAGGTAGTTTTTCTTCCACACGTAATATTTGAATATCAGATATAGCTTCCATTGTACTATCGAAATGAGGAACTAGAGGTGGTTTCTCTAACAGGCTGTCTTTAAGAAAGAACACTCCGTCATTCGTCAATTTATACTCGTACGTATTTTTTTCACTGACGTCCATTGCTCCGATGGTTTTTAAATCTTCCTTGGTTGGTTCATAGATTGCTGCATCATTTGCTTGAAAGCTAGAGGCTTGAAGCTCTATATTATGATAGAACGAAAGCCCGGCTGTCATTGCACCTAATCCAAGTGCAATTAACATGGCTACTGTTCCTAATACTTTGGTTAAGTTAAGCATTCGAAATCGTAATTGCCCTAGTGTAAATGAGTTAATGCCTGTTTCATTTAACATGCGGTTTTGTTTTAACTTTTTCACAAAGTATGGCAAAAAAGAAATAAAGATGAAATATGTTCCTGGCACGATCGTGATGGTAGCTAGGATAACTCCGAGATATTGCAATTCAGCAATATTAATCATGGTGTAGTAGCCAATCACCATTAAAATAATAGAAAGTAACACACCAAAAAAGGTTTTCAAACCGCTTGTTTTAATAACGTCTTCTTGTTTGTCCGCTTGTAATAAATCTAGCACCTTTTTCTTGCCAATTTGCCAAGCATTTACAACCGATGTTAATAAAAACAAAATAATATAAAAGATAACGGTTGTAATGATCGAAGAAGTATAAATCGCTTTAAAGCCCGTGGCTTCCGCTGAGAAATCAAGCATATCCATAAGTACATCGGCAATAATCGCTGTTAACCCCATGCCGATCACAATACCGATGACTAGCGAGACTAGTCCGATAAACAGCGTCTCCATAAACATGAGTTGCGTAATTTTACTTTTTTTTGCCCCCAGAGTTAGATACATAGCCATTTCTTTTTGTCGCAATGTTTGAATAAACGAGGTGGCATAAAAAATATAGAAAACCGTAATAAATCCGAGAATAAATGTCCCAACATGGAACACAAACATGGTTGCACTAATCATGGCATTTGCTTCCACAAAAGCTTCATTTTGAGCTAATGTTTGAAACATATAAAAAATCGCAATGGAAATCGTTAATCCAAATAATAGTACTAAATAGTCTTTAAACATTTTTCGCATACTGGATAGAGATAATTTAACTAACACGAGATCACCTTCTTTCTATTACCATTCATTTGGTTTGTTAATTTCAGAAAGGACATCAAGAATATCTTGATGGAATTCATTCCGTCTATGAGTACGATGTATTTCTTTATATAGCTGACCATCTTGAATGAATAAGATACGCTGACAATAACTTGCGCTTAATGGATCATGAGTTACGAGCATAATGGATGTGCCGAGATTTTCATTCATATGAACGAATGTTTCCATTAAGCTTCTTGCGTTTTTAGAATCCAATGCGCCAGTAGGCTCGTCTGCAAGAATGAGTGCAGGTTCATGTACAAGCGCGCGAGCTGCTGCAACCCTTTGCTTTTGCCCTCCGGATATGGTTACAGGATATTTCGGAAGAATCTCCTCAATGCCGAGATTTTTGGCCACTTTTAGTACGCTTGGTTTAATGTTTTTCACTGCAACACCTTGTAAAGATAAAGGTAAAGCAATATTTTCATAAACAGTAAGGTTTTCTAATAGATTAAAATCTTGAAAAATAAAGCCGAGTTGCTTGGAGCGAAAGTCTGCTAAATGATTTTGCTTCATGTTCGTAACATCCGTACCGGCAATTTTTACAGAGCCACTAGATGCTTGATCCAAAGTAGAGATTACGTTTAACAGTGTCGTTTTTCCGGCGCCAGAAGCCCCCATAATACCGACAAATTCACCCTGTTTCATTTCAAATGAAATATCTATTAAGGCGTGATATTGTGTTTCTTTCCTTTTTCCGTACACTTTATTTAAATGGTTTACTTGTAAGACAGATTGTGCCATCGTTCTACCTCCAACAATATATTTTCTATCATTAGCTTACCGTTGGGTGGAAAATATAGGTATCGAACTTCCTTTCAACCAGCTTACATTTTTGTAAGTAAAGCTTCATAAAGAAGGAAGATTATTTTAAAAACAGGGTGAATTTGTTTATACTATAGGAAAGTATAAGGTTTTGTGGATTATAGTATAAGAAAAACGAAGGCTTCCGCTAGGAGACTTGGCAGTAAGCCAAGTTTTTCTAACAATAGAAACATAAGAATTGGCAAAGGAAGGTATCTTTATTTTGAAAACAATTCGTGATATTAATGTGGAAAGCTTATTTCCATCCGCCATATATAAACGAGGTTTGAAATATTACAAGCTAGGCCGTGTCAGTGATCCATTATTTGATAGGAATCATCAAGAATGGTCAGCGATCGTAGAAGGCACGGAGAAATATGCCGTTGAAATTCACGCGAAAAATTTTGCTAACGGCTCAATAGGTACGTATTGTAATTGTCCCGCATTTGATACGTATGGTACGTGTAAGCATATCGCTGCGGTATTAATTAAAATTGTTAATCAAAAGAATGATCCTGCAGATCAATTTTCAGCCTATAACTATCGTTTAACGCAAAACTTTATGGCTGCATTAAATAGTCTTCCGCCAACAGAGCAAATGAAAGCACCCGCACCGAGTCAAGTTGAACTCAAAGTGGAGTATATTTGCAAATTAGATAATCAGGATCAATTGCAATTAGAATTGAAAATTGGTGAAAAACGCTGTTATATCATAAAAGATGCTGCTTCCATGCTGGAACATATCATGGAAAAAAGGGAATACTCGTTAACAAAGCGTTTTTCTTATGTTCCGGAACTGCATTGTTTTGCCCAAGCAGATATGGATATTCTTGTTCAGTTACATGCTATTTTGCAGAATGAGCGTATTTACCGTACGGATGATCGTTTTTTCTATAAAGATAGCAAACGTTATATCATTATACCTCCACTGCAGGCGAAAACGTTGCTGGAGAAGCTCGTATCACGATCTTTCTTTGTAGAGACGATGAAGGAAACGTACTCCACTGTAACTGTGGAAAAAGAGGTCATGCCGTTTGACTTTTCTTTGTCAGCGCATAATCGAGATGAATTATTATTGAAAATGGAACCACTACATGATGTATTCTTTCTTCCTTACTATGATCTTTTGTTTGCCGATGGCGTGTTTTATATTCCTAGCGAATATCAAGCCCCCATTATGAATCAGCTTCGGCGCTTTCAAAATCATCATTGGCGGTTACCTGTTGCCAAAAATCAAGCGGACGAATTTGTGTCTACGGTTATTCCATCGTTGCAGAAGGTAGGTAACGTTTCTATAGCGGAGAATGTTGCTAAAGACATTGTGCAATATCCACTTGAAGCAAAGCTCTATTTAGAAGTGAAGGAAGCTTTTATAGTCGGGAAATTGGAATACCATTATGGGTCTGAACAAATAGATCCCTTTGGCAAGCGTGAAGCGAATGAAGTTATTATCATTCGTGATGTGGAAAAAGAACAACAAATTATGCAACTCATTGAATATGCAGATTTTCATTATAACGGAAAAGAACTTTATATTCCTATAGATGATGAAGAAGCGATGTATGATTTCATTTATTATACAATTCCAAAGCTGGATGAGTATGTAGAATTGTTTTTAACATCGGATATTCGTAACTTGATAGTAGAACAGGAGCCTACAGCCTATGCGAATGTAGAAGTAGATCATGCATCCAATTTATTAGATATTGGGTTTGATATTGAAGGTGTAGATGAGTCGGAAATTAAGCAAATTCTATCAGCTGTGGTCGAAAAGAAACGGTATTACCGTCTAGATAGTGGGGCATTGGTATCTTTGGAGAATGATACATTTTTATCTGTGCAACAGTTTTTTGATGATATGAATATCGATAAAGCTGCTATCACAGATGGAAATATGCAAGTACCCGTCTATCGTGGCGTACAAATTGATGAGCTTTTACAAACCGATAAAAATTATGATCGCTCATTCCGCAAGCTCTTGCATCATTTAAAATCACCGGAAGAGCAAGTGTATCCACTTCCCGATAAGCTTCAAGCAGAGCTGAGAAATTATCAAGAGGCTGGTTACCAATGGTTTAAGTCGTTAAGTGAATATCATCTAGGGGGAATCTTAGCAGATGATATGGGACTGGGAAAGACGCTACAAAGTATTGCGTACATTGCATCAGAACCAAGCACACAGCCGCATTTAATTATTGCTCCATCTTCTGTCGTATATAACTGGAAAAATGAATTTGCTAAATTTGCTCCAGATTTGCAGGTGGCTATTTTAACAGGTACACCACAAGAACGGAAACAGAAGTTTGCTGATTCAAAGCAGATGAACGTTTGGATTACGTCTTATGCTACAGCTCGGCAGGATGTAGAGCTGTACAAAGAAATCCGTTTTCAAACACTTATTCTTGATGAAGCACAATATATTAAAAACTACGCAACGAAAACATCAAAGGCAATTCGCAGCCTGCAAGCGGGCCGTCGTTTTGCGTTAAGTGGTACACCAATTGAAAATTCCATTGATGAATTATGGGCTATATTTCAAGTGATTCTACCGGGATTAATGCCAAATCATAAAACGTTTAAACAACTCCCTTATGAGAAAATCGCGCTAATGACAAGGCCGTTTATTTTACGACGGTTGAAGGGTGATGTTCTACATGAACTCCCGGAAAAAATTGAAACAGTGCATAGCTCGGAATTAACAAAGCAGCAAAAGGATTTATATATTGGCTACCATCGTCAGTTGCAACAAGAAGCGGCGCAATCCATGAGTGAAAATGGCTTTCAAAAAAGCCGGATGAAAATTTTAGCTGGCCTTACGCGCTTACGACAGATATGCTGTCATCCATCGTTGTTTATTGAGAACTATGAAGGAGACTCAGGCAAGCTGGAGCATTTAATGGAAACGGTCCGAAATGCGCAGGAAAGCAGCAAACGGATGTTGATCTTCTCTCAGTTTACATCCATGCATGAGATTATTAAGGATGAGTTAGAGAAAGAGCAAATTGGCTATTTTTATTTACATGGACAAACACCGTCACAGGAAAGAGTAGAAATGAGTGAACGGTTTAATAATGGGGAAAATGATGTGTTTTTAATTTCCTTAAAAGCTGGAGGTACTGGTTTGAATTTAACCGGGGCAGATACGGTTATTTTGTATGATTTATGGTGGAATCCGGCAGTAGAGGATCAGGCTACTGGTCGGGCGCATCGTTTTGGTCAAAAAAATGTCGTGCAAGTTATTCGTTTAATTACGGAAGGAACCATTGAAGAGAAAATATATGAGTTACAGCAGAAAAAACGCGAATTAATTGATCAAGTCATTCAACCAGGTGATGCCATGTTCAATAGCTTAAATGAAGATGACGTTCGTGATCTTTTAAATATATAATTTGGTAGAGAAGATTATCTCTCTAGAAAGAAGTAAAGATTAGAAAAAACTTAGTTTGTTTGCAGAGCCAAGTTTTTCTTAAAGGATAAGAGAGTATAAAATTTGATGCTATGGCGTAACCAAATAACCGAATGGGCCCCGTCCGGCTTCAGCGCCCAGCAACTAGGCGACTTCACGAAATCGCCCTACGATAAGTCATCGTCGGTTCGTTCCTCACCGTGATTCCTAAAACTTTAGTTGATTCGTTCCAGTCGCTACGTTGCTAAACGGGCGCCCCGAGCCTTTGTTCTAGGATAAATTATCGTGTCAAAAATGGCACACCTCATAAGAGCACTCTTACTATCGGTGGATGTAGTTTGTTTAAACTTTCCCTTTATCACGCACCCAAAAGGAATCGCTAGAAGCGTAACTTTTGGGTGCATTTCTTATTCGTTTATATGTTCAAATTGAAAAGTTTTCTTGGTCTCCCTCTTACATACGGTTTTTCCTCTCCGGCTACTTTAATAACTTTGCCTGATAAAAGTTTATTAATCGTACGCTCAGCACTTCGTTTCGTAACTTGATAATGCGAAGCGAAATCGTGCGAAGAGAACGGCTCATTATTGCGTAATGTTATGAATTGAATGAAATTATAAGAAATTTCATTGTTTAATCGCGCTTTATGAATCAGTGCTTGATATAGTTTCGATGTATCAAATGTTTTCGTCTCACCTATAGGGCCAATCATCACTTTGTTTTCATTTACTAAAAAACATTTACTTTCCTGTGTATCCAAACAGGCTTTTAAAGCTGCTTTTGCATTCTCCTTTGCGGTGTTTGCTGTCAGCCCGATACCAAACGCAATAGCGACAGGGAGTTGTGACCGTCGTTCAATGACATGAAGTAAAGGAAAGTCACGGTAATGCTGTCTTATGTACTCTAGCATAGCATTTGTTCCGAATAGCATCATATGATTATGTTTATTTGTAATCACACATGCATGGTTTTCTTGGGCAAATTCATGAATGATTTTTTTTAATTGTTCGTTACTGTCAAAAGATTGTACTTTAGCTTCTTTTGACTTTAACTGAATATATCCTATGACAACTTGGGTCGTATTCGCTTGATAATCCCGAAGTTTTACTACTTGTTTTATTTCCTCCATAGCTATTTCCATATTTAATGTAGGTGTGTGCATCTTTTGAACGGGGATATTTTTTTGTTTTAACGTATCTTTTACTTCTTCAAATGATGTCACGACATAATCTATTTTTTCCTCTTTCCATAGCTTCTCGTGATAATCAATAATGGGTTGCAAATGATGTAACATGGATTCCTTCGTTTGTAATAAATAGATATCATTGTCTTGCAAATGTAATTCTGAAAACACTTTATAGACTGGTTTATCATTGCAAACATCTATAGAAATACGCTTCCAAACTTGTTCGTCATTCTTTTTCAACAAACATAATGTTGTTAAGAGCATGTATTCATCTAGAGGAAGATGGATACATGGAGGCTCCTTCTTTCCAACTTTACTTTTTACATACAAATAGGAAACTTGTTCCGTGAAAAAGAAAATATCACAAACATACGCCTTTTCGACTAAGTGGATCATTTCTTTCAAACTGACATAAGGAAAGAACATAAAATCAAGTTCTTTATCGACAGGTACTACTTTTTTAACTCGGTCTAGCATTGCTCTTGGGCTAAATACCGCTACTTTCATCTTCATTCTTATCGCTCCTGTTTCCGTTATAATCATCCTAATCATAGGTGTGGAACTAATTTACGCTAGTGCATTAAAGTGAATGGGTGAGGAGTTCTTATGAGATAGTCAAAGATGGATGTGTGTTGTAAAAATAATAGGTAATAGTCATATGGTATTGAATTTTCTAATAATTGTCAAGATGATTTCCTAAATAAAATGGAATATTTTTGGAATTACCATATTTCATGTAGGTGGATTAGCTGTTATATCCATGTTTAGCGTATAAGCTAAGCAAAGGCTATTGCAATGGAGGCTTGGCGGTAGATCAGTTTTTCTTACAATGTAGGAAAGTATAAAAAATGTAATGGTTTATAGTATAAGAAAAACGACAGCGTTTTTTCGCCATAAGACTTGGCTACAAGCAAAGTTTTTCTAATTGTCTAGGAAATTATAAAATTTTGCAGCTGTGGATAAACTAACTAAGTTATTTAGCCACGTCCGGCTCCAGCGCCCAGCAACTAGGCGACTTCACGAAATCGCCTTACGATAAGTCATCATCGGTTCG